>OMII01000233.1 GCA_900299055.1 Pseudomonadota bacterium
CAACCAGACACATCGAGCACCTCGGTGTCGCTGTACGAACCTGCCATTGTCTTACCTTTTCCACGCTTGGAGTTACCTCGAAGATGACCCATAGACCCTCACATTATCTCTACGCAATTACCGTATCTCTCCACGCCTCCAGCGTCTTTTCCGACTCCATCCTCGCCCGTAGAAGAGGCTTCGGCAGGAGTGCAGCAATCCTTATCGTTTCTGAACACTTTTCAGGTCAAAAACTCACTGGTGGTTGTGAGGGCCCTTACTCAGACTTCACCACACTGAGTCGCAGCAGCTGTTTAGACCTTGTCTTGCGATTGGGGCCAGCTGACCATCCCGAGATCTCCTAGCCGCCCATTGCTTTCCGAATTCAAGCCCGAGTCGATATCCCCCCGACTTCTTGCGATAGGATCGGAACAGGCGTATTAGTATGTAATGATTAGGACTGCCCGCTCGGAAGATATCCCTGCAATTCTTGCTATGGTTGAAAGGAACCTCGACACTCTTTTGCCGCGCTCGAGGGAGAATTATGAGGAGCTACTCAAGTCTACGTTTGTGGCCGAGGAGGATGGCGTCGTCGTAGGCTCATGTATACTTGAAGTCTACAGTCCTAAGATCGCCGAGATTCGTACCCTTGTCGTGGCGGAGGAGTTTAGAGGTCGAGGCATCGCTCGCCAGCTCGTCGAAGCGGCCGTAGCAGAAGCGAAGCGTCAGAACATATACGAGATCATGGCTGTCACCTCCAACGTTCCATTCTTTCAAAGTCTTAACTTCGGCGCCTGCCTTAATGAGAAATACGCGCTGTTCCTTAACGGCAAATAGGACTCTACCGCTATGGCGAAACCATTTGGAGTGGGGATTATAGGAGGTAGCGGCTACGGTGCCGGCGAGCTCATGCGGCTTCTCGCAGCCCATCCAGATATCGAGGTTACTCAGGTAGTTTCGCGCTCTCACGTTGGAAGACCTATTCATGCAGTTCACACGCACCTTCAATCCATAAACTCGCTTACATTTTGTGAAGCCCCATCATTCGAATGGTGCTCCCAATACAGAAAGGCTGCGTTTATTTTGGCAATGCCCAGCGGCTTGGCGCCCAAAACCATTCAGGACTTGCTTACTCGGGGGCTTCCGGAAAATGCCGTTGTTATTGATCTCTCCGGAGATCTCCGACTACACGAAGAATCTACCCATACTGCATTTTACGCTGAGGTTCCCTTCGCTGCAGAGGTTCGATCTCAGTGTGTGTACGGTTTGAGTGAGTTGAATCATTCGGCGGTAGCCGCGGCTCGCTTTATCTCAAACCCCGGGTGCCTTGCAACCGCTGCGATCCTTGCGCTCGCGCCGATCGCTTCTCACACGTTTGTGGGATCAATCGTCATAGACGCTAAAACAGGCACCTCCGGCGCGGGACGCGAGCCGCAGGCCTCAATGCACCACCCAAGCAGAGCGGCTGATTTCGCAGCATATAAGACGCTTCAACATCGACACGAGCCAGAGATAGCACAGGCACTTGGAAGTACGTTCTCACAAACCAACACAACTATGTTCATCCCTCATCTTCTGCCGGTGCCACGTGGGATACTTGTCACTGTATATGGCACCCTCCCTACACAGGTTGATCCGGCACAGATGCAGCAGAGCTTTAATCAGTTTTATTCAAGGAGCCCGTTTGTTCGCTTTCGAGAGTCGTCTCCACGGCTTGTAGATGTGGTGGGAACCAATTTTTGCGATCTCCACATTGCTACGCGAGGTAATCAAATAGCAATCATCGCCGCTCTTGATAACTTGGGCAAAGGGATGGCTGGACAGTGCATCCAGAACCTAAACCTGATGTTTGGTCTACCCGAACCAACCGGCTTACTAGCCGCTGCCCTGGGACCTGTATAACGTGAACACCGTGAGATTTAGACAAGCAAAGTACGGAAGGTAGTTATGGATCCGACCCCCAGCACCAACAACGAGAAAACGTTATCACTTGATGGTAAACGATTCCTCGTGAAATACGGCGGTGCGGCTATGGAGCGCCAAGAAGTGCGCGAGGCCGTCTGCGCCGAAGTTGCCACACTCGCCAAGCGCGGGGCGCAGCTTGTCGTGGTACACGGCGGAGGCAAGGAGATATCTCGTCTCATCGAGAATCTCGGCTTGCAAACACACTTTGTGGACGGAGTTAGAGTTACAGACGCCGAGGGAATGCGGGCCACAGAGATGGTTCTCTCGGGATCCATCAATAAGGACTTGGTTTCTAGAATAACAAGACACGGCAGTCGTGCTGTCGGCATATCCGGACGCGACGCTCACCTTATCGAGGCCAAGCCACTCATCGGGAAAAACGGAGAGGACTTCGGGCTTACGGGTGAAGTTGTACGCGTAGATCCAAGCCTCGTAGAAGACCTCCTGAAAGCGGGTCTGGTTCCAGTGATATCTCCCGTAGGTGAAACGGCCGATGGTCAGCCTCTTAACCTCAACGCCGATTACGCAGCTGCCGCTATCGCGGGAGCCCTGGAGGCTGAGAGCTGCGTCTTTTTGACCGATGTACCAGGTGTTAAGAAAGACGGCTTAGTGCTACCGAAGCTAACACCGAGCGAGATCAACCAATTGATCGAGGAAGGCACCATCTCAGGCGGGATGATCCCAAAAGTTGAGTGCGCAGTACGTGCGATAGCAGCGGGTTGTCAGGAGGCCCTCGTTTGTGACGCCGGTAAGCCCAACGTCATCGCTTCGGCGCTTGAGTCAAAGTCAGACACTGGAACCTCTATTCGGTCATTCCACACGGCTCTCTAGGGATAGTAGCGAGAGGAACCTCTCCTGTCGCACCATGAGGGCTACATCTCAACGCTCAAGGAGCACTACAGTTCTCGGGCTTCTCTCAGAAGCGCCGTTCTCGGTATGTGCCGCGATATATGCAATTCCTTCAATAGTACTTAGTGTCGACTCGTCGGCCTCACGTACTTTCTGTACAACTTTACTAAGGGTAGTCCATACAGCCGCAATACAGACGAGTACTCGCCGTCCTCAGATGTTCCTAAACCGAACTCCAAGGGTTCTTGTTCCTTGGGAACATACAAAGAACCGAACAACCAGTCCCACAAAGCGAACATGAATCCGTAATTTTTATTCCAATGGCGCTTTGCCTTACTGTGATGAATCTGATGTTGTGCCGGGCTTATGAAAATGCGGCTAAGCCAAGGACCATACGACACCCAGATGTGAGAGTGGCGAAGGTTATATCCAAACACATAGAACACGAAGGTAAATATCGTTATGCCGTACAATCCTACCGGCGAGAAGGTGGGCGCAATACACCCCCTTAGAACAGCGTCAGCCGTTCCCCCTAACACACCACCGACTACCATGGTCACAAAATCGTCCATGGGATGCATTCGCAGAACGGTAACCGGTGTCATCACCTCTGCTGAGTGATGCACCTTATGAAATTCCCACAACCATGGAATACGATGAAACCAGACATGAACGAGATAAGAGCTAAAATCGGCGACCAATACTAAAAACAAAGTACCGAGCACATTTACCATCCATGGTGCTCCGATCGAACTCTGCGTGACCCAACCGACTGCCTTAAGAAAGTCTGACACTCGCGACGTCACAACGAGCCCGACCCCCGCGAATGGGGCCAGTAACACACCAGAGACAATGGCATTCACCATAAAATACCAATAATCCACGACGGCAGATCGGTGCAGATACACGCTGCTCGGCAGAAGGTCGTGCATCGGATTGGACTTTGTACCACGCGTCCGTGCGGAGACGGCATGCCCAACCAAAGCGATCAGAAAACTCGATGCAAGATACGCTAGGAAAAGTCTACTGGAAGGAAGGATAAAGATATCCTTGATAGGGGCCACTGAGAACCGCTCGAAAAACGACAAATATGGATAGTCGAGCAGTTCAGACATGAGGTACAGTATAGCTCCACAACCTCTCGAGCGCGAGGCTAAGAAATCGAGATATGGCCATCACAATCTCCCGCAATCCGCGAGTGCTCGCGCTCCTGATACTTAATATCGTCGCGCTTACAGGTCTTCTTTACATCCCAACACCAACGCCCCCACGACCGTTGGATTTACTCAACCCCAATCCACTCCCAGTCAGCGCTAGCGGCCCTCCCCGAAGCCTTTTCCTAGAGCAGCTGACCTGGATGGAGGTGCGCGATGAAATCAAGCGCGGGTACAATCGAGTCATTGTCGCAACTGGGGGTATCGAGCAAAACGGCCCCTTCGTGGCCCTCAACAAGCATGACCTGATTACAAGACGGCTGTCCGTCGAGATCGCTTCACGGTTACAGATGACGCTCATTGCCCCCCTCGTGTCGTTCGTACCCCAGGGCTCAATTCAACCCCCTTCCGGGCATATGCTATATCCGGGAACCATCTCAGTTTCGGAGGACACCTTCGTTCGTCTCCTCACTGATGTCGGCATGAGCCTCGCGACCCACGGCTTCAAAGAGATCGTTATTCTCGGCGATAGTGGCGACAGCCAGCGAGGTATGCGACGCGCGGCCAACAAGCTTACTAAAATGCTGTCGTCTAGTGGCTGTCGTGTCGTATTTGCAGAGTCCTTCTACGACTACCAATCAGTGCGCGCGCTTATCGCGTCGAGAAACATCCCTCAACAACCCGAACGTTTCCACGAAGACCTTGCGTTCTCAGCACAGCTCATTGCGATAGAGCCCGCCGCAATCCGATACGACGAACGTATTATGGCTGGATTTACAACCCTTGGCGGCGCCCCTCTCACGGACCTCCAGATGCTTCAAACGCTCGGCGAAACCATAATAGCGACTCGAGCCGAAGAGACGACCAAGGCTATTCAATCCAAGCTAGCAGGGCGTAAGCCTGGCCCATAGAAACCCCTTAATTCAGCATCAACTGGCCCCTGGCACGTATTGATCTGAGCCACTCGGAAGCAGTAGTGTATGTGGGGTAAAGATTTAAGAAAGGCGCGCGTAGTGTATGGGTCGTATATTTGAAAAGCGAAAAGATCGAATGTTCGCCCGCTGGGCAAAGACGGCCAAGGCTTTTACAAAGCTCGGGAAGGAAATCGCGATCTCGGTCAAGCTTGGTGGTGGAGACCCCGCCAACAACCCACGCTTGCGCATGGCCATGCAAACTGCGCGATCGCTCAATATGCCCAAGGATCGCATCGAAGCCGCCGTCAAGCGAGCTTCATCCAAGGATGCGGCTGACCTCGCCGAGATTACCTATGAGGGTTTTGCGCCTCATGGTGTTGCGATTTTTGTAGAAGCTGCCACGGACAACGCAACAAGAACGGTCGCCAACGTAAGAAACATAATTACCAAACACGGCGGAAACCTTGCCACAACGGGTGCGCTCGATTATGTGTTCGACCGTAAAGGAGTCTTTAAAATCGCCACCCCACAGGGTGATTTAGACGAGTTTGAGCTCAACCTGATAGACCATGGGCTCGAGGAGATCTTTGAGGCGGAGGATGGTCTTTTGCTCTACTCGAGCTTTAGGCAATTTGGGGATCTTCAAAAGGCTCTGGACGCACAAGGTGCCGAGGTAAAGAGCGCTACCCCTCAGCGCATACCAACTTCGTATGTCGCAGTGACCCCAGACCAAGAGGCGGAGATCCAAAAAATGATCGACAAACTCGAAGAGGACGACGACGTACAGAGCGTATTTCACAATATGCAGACCGCGGATTAGACCGACGTTAGCCGCCTCAATCTTGCCAGAATCGCTCCGAGAACGTATCGTCTCTTAAGAATTAACGGGGTGTAGCTCAGCCCGGCTAGAGCGCACGGTTCGGGACCGTGAGGTCGAAGGTTCAAATCCTTTCACCCCGATAGTCACCTATCCAATTGAAAACAATCGCTTTTCTCAGTCTTATCTTCCGTCCAGCTTCGAGCCTCGGCTCGATCAAACGTAACGGTCGCCACGCTAGCAAATTCAACGATTCAGAAGCCTTATCCCGGACATCTAACGTACAGAAGCCGCACAGCAGTCCGTGTTCAGAGACACGGTCTTCAGCCTTCGCTCTGTTCAACAGAGGTCACAGACCACGCATATGACAACTAAGCGCATTCTTAAGTTCGGTGGAACATCAGTCGGCACTCCTGAGCGGATCCTTCAGATTGTACAGATCGTCACTGACCAAGCTCGCTATCCACTCGGCTCTGTCCCTGGCGTGGTAGTGTCAGCGTTTGGAGGGACTACAGACGCGCTCATTCAGCTCGCGAGAAAAGCGGTAGTGGGCGACAAGGGCTTCGAATCAGATCTAAAAACAATCGAGAAACGCCACCGAGATGCGCTCGAAGCTATATTACCGCCAACAGCCCGCAGCACCCCAATCGCTTCGATTAAGGTACTCTTCAACGAGCTTTCTGATCTGCTGCAAGGCGTGCTCCTGGTTGGAGAGTGTAGCGACCGAGTCCTTGACCACATTATGGCTTTTGGAGAGCGGCTCTCTGCGCTTGTAGTGTCACAAGCATTTTGCTCCCGCGGAACCCCAGCTGAAGTACTAGACGCCCGCGCTGTAATACGGACTAACGATCGATTCGGCAGCGCGCTGGTGGATCACGACATCTCTTATTCTCTGATCAGAGAGCACTTCTCAAAGCACTCGCACCTCCAAATCATCACTGGTTTCATCGCTTCGACCGCAGATGAAGCCACTACCACACTCGGCCGCGGAGGATCCGATCTTACCGCATCCCTATTTGGAGCAGCCTTAGGTGCAGCAGAAATAGAGATCTGGACTGATGTAGACGGGATGCTCACCGCCGATCCGCGAAAAGTTCCGAAGGCATTCGCCATCCCTGAAATTACCTTCGAAGAAGCGATGGAGTTGTGCCACTTTGGCGCGAAGGTCATTTATCCGCCTACAATGCAGCCCGCGATCGACGCACATATTCCGCTCGTCATTAAAAACACGATGAACCCCTCGAGCGGAGGAACACGCATCGTCGAGACGGCAGTCGAGCACGTGTATCCGATCACTGGCATCTCTTCAATCGGGTCAACCTCTCTTATTCGACTCCAGGGTAGCGGCATGGTAGGCGTCGCGGGCACGGCGATGCGCCTCTTTCGCGCCCTAGCGAGCGCCCAGATAAATGTAATTCTCATAACTCAAGCTTCATCTGAGCATACGATCTGCTGTGCAATTGAGCCGTCATTGACAAAGGAAGCCATCAACGCGGTCGGGAAAGAATTCGAGTTAGAGATAAAAGCCGGGTTAATCGATCCTCTCCATATCGAGAGTGAACTCTCAATTATCTCCGTCGTTGGGGAACGAATGCGGCAAACACCAGGGATGTCTGGACGGGTCTTCACGGCCCTGGGCTCCAATGGCGTGAATGTGGTAGCTGTCGCCCAAGGCTCATCAGAGATTAACATCTCCGCCGTCGTGCACCGCTCAGACGAAATTAAAGCCCTGAACGCAATTCACGATGAGTTTTTCGTCAGTCGGACGAAGACCGTCAATCTTTGGGTTATTGGCACTGGTCTTATCGGCTCAACATTACTCAAACAGCTCGCCGAGCAACACGGCCCCTTACGGGAAAACCTTGGCATCGATCTCCAGCTTCGCGGGATAGCAAACAGCAGACAAATGCGCCTGATTGATACTGGTCACGATATCGAGAGCTTTGACCCCACCGTCCCGTCCGACGCTCAGCCATTTGACCCAGAGGCGTTCATCGCTCACATTAAGAGCGCGAACTTACCCCATACCATCTTTGTTGATTGCACCCCGAGCGAATCGATCCCTCTCTACTATCCCGAACTACTCGCAAGTAGCATCCCCATAGTTACTCCAAACAAGCGAGGATTTTCCGGTTCATTGGAGCTCTATCGCAGGCTCCAGAGCGCCGCGAACTTTCGAAGGGTGCCATTACTTCATGAAACGTGCGTGGGGGCAGCGCTGCCAATCCTCAGCACGCTAAGCGATTTAACGCGTTCCGGGGACAGGCTCCTCTCCATCGAGGCGGTACTTTCCGGAACACTAAGCTTCATCTGCAACGCGATGGCAAGTGGAGTGCCCTTTAGTGAAGCGGTGCTCGAGGCTAAGCGACGAGGATACACTGAGCCGGATCCCCGCGACGATCTCTCTGGGATGGATGTGGCGCGAAAGGTATTAATACTCGCCCGGGATGCCGGCCTGACACTAGAGTTTGATGACATTACCATAACTCCCATGCTCCCCGCCGAAACGAACTCATGGAGCCTATCGGATTTCATGGCTAAGCTACCAACACTCGATCAGTACTTCGACGCTAAACTAGAAGAAGCTGCCAATCAGAGTCAGCGGCTGTATTTCGCCGCCTACATCGATTGTGAAAGTCGTCAGGCATCGATTGGCGTCCGCGCTGTAGACCTAGATCATCCCTTTTGCGCTCTGAAAGGCGCTGATAACATCGTTGCGTTTAGATCAACTCGGTATGCAGAGCAGCCCCTTGTCATTAAGGGGCCTGGTGCTGGCGCTGAAGTCACAGCAGCGGGGGTTTTCGCCGACATTATACGGATCGCTCGTTAACGTGGACACTCAGATACCCTCAACAATATCAGTGTTTGCTCCCGCTACAGTCGCCAACGTAGGATCCGCGTTTGATGTGCTCGGCTTTGCTCTCGACGCTCCCGGCGATACGGTCACCGCACACAGAACTAATTCAGGCAAAATCTCAATAATAAGCATCTCAGGAGACGAAGGGCGTCTTTCTCGTCAGGCGGATGAAAATACCGCTGGCGTATCCATTAGCGCCCTACTTACGTACTTAAACAAACGGGACGCCAACAAATATACCTCTGTTGGATTCGAAATAGACTTGCGCAAAGGCCTCCCGATTGGGAGTGGTTTGGGCTCGAGCTCCGCAAGCACCGTCGCAGCGGTTGTCGCTGCAAATGAGCTCCTTGGATCCCCTCTCACCCGTGCTGAGCTACTACCCTTTGCCATGGAAGGGGAACGAGTTGCCTGCGGAGCTGCCCACGCAGATAATGTCGCGCCATGCTTACTGGGTGGCTTCATACTAATAAGAAGTTACGAGCCTCTGGACGTCATATCACTTCCCTCACCTGCATCAGTATGGGTAGCGGTCGTAAGCCCTCATCTCGAATTGAAGACCTTTGATGCACGGCGTGTTTTACGTCGTAGTGTGCCCCTTGAATCAGCAGTAGCTCAGTGGGGCAACGTTGCCGCGCTCGTAGCTGGTATTTATCAAGGCGATGTGGCGCTAATGGGTCGCTCTCTTGAGGATCGGATCATAGAGCCCGAACGAGCCGAACTAATACCAGGCTATGGAACCGCAAAGCAGTCGGCACTTGATGCCGGAGCAACTGGGTGCTCATTATCCGGCTCAGGACCTTCGTTATTTGCGTTGTGCTCGTCTCAACATCAAGCCGAGCGAGTTGCTGATTCGATGGCACAAAGCTTCGCCACGCTTGGAATCACTGCGACCAGTTACACATCACGAGTGAACTCGAATGGCGCAACTATCGTAGGTAGGCACTGATATGCGATTAGTAAGCTCTACTTCTCCAGAGGAGATCGCGTCCTGGAGAGATGCAGTCCTACGAGGCATCGCGCCTGACGGAGGACTCTACATTCCATCCTCGCTTCCTCACTTTAGTAGAGACGACAAAGATCGACTCCGCAGCCTGTCATTTGGGCATATGGCCAGCGAGATAGTTCGAGCATTCATCGGAGAAGAGCTGTTAGCTGATGAAATTTCCGCTCTCTGCGCTGAATCGTTCGACTTCGAAGTACCGCTCGTTCAACTCGACGAAACCACACACATCCTGGAGCTATTCCACGGTCCAACGTGTGCGTTCAAGGATTTTGGCGCGAGATTTATGGCTCGCTTATTTCGCCACTTCTGGGGCATTCAGGCTCGCCCGCTCACGGTGCTCGTTGCAACCTCCGGAGACACCGGCAGCGCTGTCGCGCAGGCATTCTATGACACGAGCGAAGCAGCTCCCATACGAGTCGCAGTGCTCTTTCCCAAGGGCAAGGTCAGTGACGTACAACGCAGACAGATGACTACCCTCGGCCACAACGTAACTGCCTTTGAAGTAGACGGTACTTTTGATGACTGCCAATCTCTCGTAAAACGAGCGCTGCGGGACGACTCAATCTTACGCCAAACGGCGCTTACGTCAGCAAATTCTATTAATATCGCTCGACTCCTCCCTCAAATGTTGTACTACGCATTTTCGCTGATGCAATTTGAGGAACCTGCTCTCGTAGTGGTCCCGAGCGGCAATCTCGGCAACCTGACGGGTGGTCTCATGGCACATCGGTGTGGATTCGAAGCCCGCCATTGGGTGGCGGCGTGCAACTCTAATGACGTCTTCCCGCATTACCTTTCGTCTGGCCAGTTTTCACCAGCTGCATCTCGCGAAACTATCTCAAATGCCATGGATGTTGGTAATCCCAGCAATTTTAGCCGTATTGTTTCAATGTGTGGCGACACAGCATCCCAGATACTCTCGGGGTACTCGATTTCGGACGACGAAACACTGCAGGAAATGGCATCAACGTACGCATTAACGAGATACATACTCGACCCGCACACAGCGGTTGGTGCACGAGCGCTGCGAACTCATCGGGAGCTCTATAACCAACGCGGAACCGCCATACTTGTATCAACCGCTCACCCGGCGAAGTTTTCAGCCACGGTAACGAGAGCTATAAACGTCTCTCCTGCACTCCCCCCGCAACTTGCGCAAACTCTCTCTAAAACTGAGATCATAAAGCCCATTCCTAACTCCTACAGCGCTCTGGTTGAGCACCTCCTAGCAACCGTCTAATCCGACTGGCAACCCCCACCCACTCTTGAGTATACTTCGTGAGGGGGCGCTCCCGCCCACACCTAGATTATTGGCACTACGCATGACTGTACCAATTCGACGCTATCATTTCAGCACCATGCTTCTCATGGTCTTTGTCGCTCTGAGCGTGCCGACCCTCGTATTTGTCATCGTGTGCGCGTATCTCGAAAGCTGTCGCGCCGCACAACAGGTTCTCACGTATGACGTAACTCGAGGGCAGCAGGCGATTAATCGTTCGATTCATATCTTTTTTTCTGAGTCGGTAAAAGCAGTCCAAGGGTTGGCAGCCTTGGCCGAAAGGGACTCCAGTTTCTTTCGGAATCCGGCGGGGGGATTAGCACTTCGGGGACAGTTCATGGGAATGCATCACCTCAATTCCCTAAGCGTCACCTATGAAGACGGATTTTCTGTTGGGACGACCTCGGTCGACAATGGATGGCGCACACGAAATCCACAAACTCCTGAATCTGCGGCTCTTCTAGATTTTAAGATTACTCCCGGCCCACTCGGTTCGCAGCTTGATATTCGCCAGGGTTTTGTCGACAAAACTGGGCAGGTCATTCAAGAGGTATCAGGCCCGCTTTCCTTCGACCCACGAGACCTTCCCAATTATGTCTTGGCGCGCGGATCCGAGCAGGTCGTCATCTCCGATCCGACGACTCATCCCGGGTCTGGAGAGCGAGTCATCGCTGTCGCCGCTCCGGTACATAAAGGTGATATCTTCCTGGGTGCTGTTTCTGCGAGCGCTGCAATAACCGACCTCGCACAGTTTCTCTACCTTAATCGAGTGACTCCTGAGACGCTCATAGCGATCGTTGACGACCAAGAGAAGGTCGTCGTTCCACCTCTTTCTTCAGCATCTGATGGACCTACTACCATTGACGAGAACATCGAGGACGCTCTCATGCGGGTCGAAGCACGCATTTCAGAGGCGATGAAGCTAGTTGACGACAACTCATCTTCCGTCACCATTGAGTCAGCGGTGATTGGCGGTCGCCAATATACACTCTCACTAACTCCTATTAAGAATCAGTTTAACCTTCCGTGGAGACTCCTCATTGCAACGCCTGAGAGCGACTACATCGGCCCACTGCAGCGCGCGAGCACCTTCTTGGCATGGCTTCTCGTGGTCATCATTCCTATTCAATTACTACTTATTAGAACGCTTTCGTTACGCATCTCCCGAGGGATCGTTGGGATGGCCAATCGCCTCCGCCAAATTCGACTCATGAACTTCGAAGCGCCTTCACCAGGCGCTCATCCGTTTACTAAAGAAGTCGCAGACCTAAGCGATGGAATCTCGCTTCTCCAAAGCGCGCTACGCTCATTTGCGCAGTATATCCCCCTCGGGGTAGTTCGGGAGCTTATCGCGAAGGAGAAACCGCTTGAGCTTGGCGTTGAGGAACGAAAGCTCGCTATCATGTTCACTGACCTAGAAAACTTCTCTACGGTCTCACAGTCAGTTAGCCCAAATGAGCTTCTTACACAGCTCTCGGATATTTTTTCGGTAATGACCGGGGCCGTAACCGAGGAACAAGGTACCGTAGATAAGTTCATCGGCGACTCGGTGATGGCATTTTGGGGCGCCCCTTCGGAAATTTCGGATAGTCCTCTACGGGCGTGCAAAGCAGCACTACGAATTACCCGCCGCATAGAAAAGCTTAACCTACGCTGGCGAGAAGAAGGCAAAGCTACTCTCCGGGTTCGCGTGGGTATCAACTATGCCTCTGTGCTCGTAGGAAACATCGGCACAAGCGAGAGATTGAGCTACACGGCTATCGGTGATGGGGTCAATGTCGCGTCTCGTTTAGAGGGGACCAATAAACAGTTTAACACCTCGATCTGCGTCAGTGATTATGTCTACAACGAAGTCTCTAGCTATGTAATTGCTCGGCCCTTGGGGGAGGTCTCCGTCAAAGGACGAGTCGGTACATTTCCAGTGTATGAGATTCTTGGAATTCGTGATTCCAGCGACCCAGACCTTGCTCCTCAAAACTCAATTGCTCGTTAAGGTTCAAGGAGTGGTGGAATTAAACTGGGTCAACAATCCAGAGACCCTCGGTTCGTCCGTGGTTTGTAGCACGATCATACGCCCGATCGAGGGCTTTAATTCGATTCACTATCTGATTCACGAGTGTGTTCGCGTATGTCGTAGAAACCGCGCCGCGTTCGTCACTCACTCGACGAAGGCGCGCTATAATCTCCGGCGCACGCGCCGAGACATGCTCAACGTGCTTTAGTTCATGCTCGCGAACGTGCTCGACATATCGGTGCCAAGCACGAATAAAATCAACACTCGCCGTTGAGGTAGGCTTCCACCTGGGCAAAAGAACCTCGGCTGTGCACTCAAGCGTGATTGCATTCGGGTCAACATTTCCTGTAGGGGTCCTTCGCCACCGCCAAGAGATATGCCAATCCGTATAAGCGAAGCGGGCCTTTCCACCAACGTCTTTGGGCCCCCGCTCCACCATCGATGCGCGGACCTCCTCGGGACTGCTCCCGTGCACATCGTAGAATCGATACTGAGGCTCGATCTTACACAGCTCTGGTGCGGGTGCAGCCTCAAACTTTTCGCCGGAGAGGCAACTCGTAACCAGTAGCCCCAGCGCTATCAGTCGCCGGACCATTCTCACATTACTGGATAATAAACTCTGTAAAGAGGACACCGATGACAGGGGGCTCCTCTAGACCGATAGCCTCATTAAGTCCGTCGACGAGCTCCTGCTTCACGCGGTTCTTGCCATCAGCGGTAAGCAGCTCTGAAGATTGTTTAGCTGACAGGATCTGAATCACAACATCTCGCAGCTGGTTTTCTTTTTTTGCGAGATACGGATGCACTCCACCGGCCGCACCCTCAGCGGCCTCTCCGCCACTGGCACCACCGCCGTGAGCTTTTCCACCCTCTTCGCCTCCCTCGCCCGGTTTAGGCGCGGTCTGCTTATCAATTATTCCTGCATCGTACTCCATCATGATGTGGACTTTGAGAAATGACGTATTCTCCGAGAGGTTCACCACAAACTGTCCAAGGTCAGCGGTCTCTATGTGCTTGACCTCCTCATGATGCTCCTCTTCTACCGCCTCCTCTTCGGCGGGCTTCTCTCCTCCGCCCATGAGTAGCATCGGGACACCGGCACCAGCGATAAGACTAAACGCCCCGAAAGCGATCATGATGAGCTTCTTTTTGCTCTTCTTGGGCTTATCCTCCCCTGCGTGCTCGTCTTTCTTATCTGCCCCGTGCGCATCTGCGGACATAAACCCTCCTACGAGTGGTGTGTGTTCATGTACTACGATCGACGAGATAGTGATTTCGCTTAAGACAAAAACGTGTCCGACCCACCCGAAGAGGCAAAAAAATACGTAGTATATCTGACTGGATAGCCTGCCTAGTCCGAGCACACTGGCGCGCGTTGACGGGACGTTAGGCTCGCAGCGACGCGATTTACAGATAAAAAATCCCATTATTGAAAGGTGATACGCTCTAAGGTATTGTTCTCTGGTACTTTTGTCGTTCTACTTATGGAAGCATCACACGATCAGCTCTACTCACTTCGCCACTCGCTCGCGCACGTACTTGCACAAGCAGTGCTACAAATCAGGCCTAATGCAAAGCTCGCGTTTGGACCCCCGATCGATACCGGGTGTTATTACGATTTCGACGTCGACACTCCCCTTACCCCAGAAGATTTCAAGACAATCGAAAAGGCGATGAAGAAGATCATCGGCCAACGGCAAGAGTTCACCGCGTCAAAGCGATCCGTTGCCGAAGCTGTCGAGTACCTCAAAGGTCGCGGGGAAACATACAAAGTTGAATATTGTCTAGAGCTCGCCGATCGCGGCGAGACAGAGATCGGCTTCTATAAGAACGGGCCCTTCGAAGATATGTGCGCAGGCCCACACCTCTCGAGCACGGGCGAGATCCCCGCAGACTGTTTCACAATAGATTCTCTCGCGGGTGCATATTGGCGTGGCGACGAGAAGAACAAGCAGCTCACGCGGATCTATGTTCTTTGTTTCAATAATAAAGAGGAGCTAAAGAGCTACATCGACAAACGCGAGCTCGCGCGAGAGCGCGAGCACCGCAAGCTCGGACGTGAACTCGATCTGTTTAGCATCGATCACGAGGGAGTTGGATCTGGACTCATCCTTTGGCACCCAAAGGGAGGCGGAATACGTTATCGCATTGAAGATCACTGTCGAAAAATGCACCTTGAAGGTGGGTATGAGTTCGTCTACACCCCGCATATCGGCCGTTCTACGCTCTGGGAAACGAGCGGTCACCTCTCGTTCTACAAAGACGGAATGTTCGCTCCCATCGAGGTGGAAGGTCAGGAATACTACCTCAAGCCGATGAACTGTCCCTTTCACTGCAAGATTTTTGATGCCGTTCCAAAATCCTACCGCGACCTCCCGAAGCGCTTTGCTGAATGGGGTACCGTGTATCGATTCGAGCGCAGCGGCACCCTTTCTGGTCTGACCCGGGTACGCGGTTTCACCCAGGATGACGCGCATCTTTTCTGCCGTGAGGACCAGATGCCAAGCGAGATCGACAAAGTTTTATCGTTTAGCGTCGGTCTCCTTCGTGACTTCGGGCTAAGA
>OMII01000234.1 GCA_900299055.1 Pseudomonadota bacterium
CCATCAAATTGCTTACGCAGAACATCGAGCAGATGTACCAGGATCGTGGCTATCGTTTCGTTAACGTTTCGTACTCAGAAAACCGAAACGATCCCAAGCGCCTTGTGTATCACATCCTGATTCGTGAAGAAGCAAAGACCCAAGTAGGATCGCTCAAAATATCCGGCAATTCACACATTCCAAAAGCTAAGCTTGTTCAGATCATGACGGCGATTGGTCTTGCTGAGCAGGTTGAGCTCTTTGAGCCAATGTACGCAGTGCCTGCTGACCTTGATACTCTGCGGGATGCTATCACTACCGTCTACCAAGAGGAGGGTTTCCCCCACGTAGAGGTGACCTACGCGGTTTCTCCTCTACCAGCCGGAGACCAACTTTCGATCGAGTTTTCAGTTACCGAGGGCACTCCGGTAAGAGCCTCAGAACTCCGTGTGGAGGGATACCCAGCATCGCTAGCCGCTATGCCACTTCCGAAAACGCCGGTCTCGATACCGCGCGTCAACTCCTATGCGGAGCAGCTCATCGAGAATCTACGCAACGAGGGCTACCTCTTTCCATCAGCGACACTCGAACCGTCAGCAGATCTCTCGACGATATCCCTAACAGTCGATCCTGGTACAAGAACTACCGTGTCGAACGTGTCGTATGAGGGGCTGTTCACAATCGCCAAAGAGACCGCAGAGAAGGCCACGGTTCTCAAGGCAGGATCTCCATATCGAGCGGAGGATGTGAATCAGACCAAACGAAATCTCCTTCGCACAGGACTTTTTTCTCGAGTAGAAATCGTCGCGCATGACAGTAATTTCGATAGCGCCTCTGAAGCTGTTGTCATACGCCTTGTAGAGCGGCCTCTTGAAACTCTCGAGGTCGGTGGTGGAGCGAACTCAGAGTTCGGACTGCACACATTTGGTGAGGCAGTAAACAAATCATACTTCGCGGATGGTCGCACCCTATCGCTACGAGTAGACACCTACTTCGATCAAGGATTCATCAATCCAAACGGATCGGGGCTGATTAGCCAAGGATTTACAAGTGCTCGGTATTACGATCCTACATTTCTTGACTCAGACCACTCCTTAACTGAGGAGGTCAGATACCAACGCCAGGAACTCTCGACACAAGAGTTTAACCTCGACCGATTTCTCATAGGCTCTTATCTGTTCCGACAGTACGAATCTGGACTAACTCTATCGGCTGGACACTCCCTGATTTTTGATAACCTTCAAGATGTAACCCCTGGGGCCATTATATCTGATCTCGACGATGGCTCCGTACGTCTCAGCTTTCTATCCAGCGTGATGCGATTTGATCACAGAGATGATTCGATACTTCCGCGCTCTGGTTACACTCTCAATCTTGAGCCCAAACTGTCGCTCGTGGGTATCGGTTCGGAGGCGAACTTCGCCTCCGTTATCGCTCGTAGCACGGGTATCGTTCCGCTCTCGTTTATCTCTCCGCGCTATACACTCGGATTAGGATTAAGCGGTGGGCTCTCACAGCCGTGGGGTGACACGACCGAGATCCCCATTACCCAACGATTTTATCTCGGCGGTCGTACTACCGTGCGGGGATTCCGAGAGAATTCGCTTGGCCCACAAGGTAGCGATGGAGCGGTCATCGGTGGCGATACGATGCTGGCCAGCAAAGCTGAGCTCCAATATCTTGTCGCCGACTCGTTTAGCACTCACGTATTTCTGGACGCTGGAAATGTGTTCCTAAGGCACGAGGACTTTGAGCTCTCAGATATTCGAACAAGCACTGGCGTCGGATTTCAATATCTCTCCCCTATCGGTCCAATCGGCTTTGACGTCGGACACCCCCTGGATGAACGCAGTGGCGAGCCCTCGGTTCGACTACACTTCTCAGTCGGAAGTATGTTCTAGCCATGAGGCGTAGCGCCATAACAGCGTTACAGTAGCTACCCTTACTTAGTTACCCGCTACTGCGATTTTGTGTTCCTTTTGCGATAGGAGTAGCATCGATTATATGAGCTATTCCAACGACAGCATGGAACCATCATCACCCATCTCACAACGCACCATCGAGCGCGCGTCGTACATAACAGTAGCACTGTTTATGGTCAGCCTTGTTTATTTTGGGCTCACTACCCCGTTCATCACGGTCCTCTTCGGATACCTTATTATTACCCACCTTGGACGAGTACTATCGAAGACATGGGCAGTAATGGGATTCTGCGTCCTCACATTACTTCTGTTTTGGCTATTTATAAACTCACTGCACCAGGCGGTCGGAGTCCTTCCCACCACAGCCCAGAAAGCAATACCGATGTTGGTCGATTTCGCCCACAGGTATGGATTCGATCTTCCGTTCAGTGATTCTGGTACCCTGAAATCCTTCGTTGTAGAGGAGCTGCGGGACCGCCTGGAGCACCTCGTCAAGTTCGCACAGCTCTCCACGAAGGAATTCGTGTATGTAATTATCGGGCTCGTAGTTACGTGTGGCGTCTTTGTACAGCGTACAATCGACCTAGGTGCTGGAAGTTACAAAATTACCCACAACGTTTACTCCGGCTTTACCGAGGCCCTTTCGAGAAGATTCAGCAACTTCTTCCTAAGCTTCCACACAGTAATGGGTGCTCAGGTAATTATCTCAACGGTGAACACGTTTTTTACCGGGCTCTTTCTTGTCATACTTTACCTGTGCAACTACCCTCTTCCATACTCATTCGTAATCGTCGTAGTTACGTTCCTGTGTGGCCTGCTTCCTATCGTTGGGAACCTTATAAGCAACACAGTTATCTTCTTCATCGGACTCTCGCAGTCGATGAACCTTGGAATCATCGCCCTTACCTACCTCATCGTCTTGCACAAGTTTGAGTACTTCCTTAACAGCAAAATAATTGGTGGAAAGATAAAAAATCCTATGTGGCTCACGTTACTAGGACTACTTGCTGGCGAGCGACTGGGTGGGGTGCCAGGAATGATTTTAGCGCCGGTTATACTGCATTATTGCAAGTTTGAGGCATCAGCAATTCCGTATCGCCCGGACACAAACCACTCGTAACCCATTGTTTTAACTAAATTTATAAGAGCTTCCTCTTGCAAACTGAGGCGGTTCAAATTTTCGGAACTCTTTTTTCGAGCCTCGCATCCTATCTCAACAGTAGCCCATGGGGTGAGTGTGAGGCGTGCAGACACGCTCACCAACCGAAAGTGTTTTAGGAGAATGTAAAGGTTAGTCGGGGTTTTTATGCATACTGCAATTGTAATCGACGAGACAGGTAATCAATCGGCGCTGCAAGATACCACGCAGCTGTTGAACGACGTCAACACATTCGCCGACATCATCGTCGTAAGCACTTCGGCGAGACCGGAAAACCTCTCAATAGGGTTATGGATCTCCGCCGAGACCCTTGCCGAGGGACTGATTCGGGCCACAGAGATGGCTGCCAGCAAGCGAGTGCTGATTGTAAGTGCAGCTCTTGCGTTTAACTTCACCGACCTTTCCAAATTAACCGCAGAGATCGAAAAGTGTCCGGTTCTCGAGCACATCATCGTTGCTCCCGAGGCAAATGGAACGCTTCTCGATATTCCTGAGATAGCTCCTGAGTCAATCGTTTCATCAATCAGTAAATATGATTCGTGGCCACTTCTGTGCGTCGCGACATCGCGTTACGCCCTTGGAGCGATTCGCGTTGGGACCGCCTTAACAGTGACTGAGGTAATTGCTCAAGCGCTCATCCGGGCAACTGCCGAGGGTGACTCGGTGCGAGTCTCCACTGCGATTACGCCTCTCGTGAAGGCAGATACGGCGACGACTGCTTCTGAGTTGAGCTCATCGGCACGAGCCCGCCTACTCCGGAGTGCTGTAGATGCCTTGAACGTTGAGGAGATGTTTCCTCAACACAACTGGGCAACGTTCAGCCAGGAGAGCGCTGCGGCGTCATACCATTCTTTGGCAGCACTTTTTCTGCGATTCGACGATCCAGCCTCGGCTGCTGATTGCTTGTCGTGCAGTGCGCAGCTTGAGGAGAGCCCTCGCTATTTCGCTCTTCAAGGTCTGATTCAAGAGGCACAGGGAGAAACTCTCGGAGCTGTCGCAAATCTCGTCTCGAGCCTCCAATGCTATGAGTCTCGAAAGGCTAAAGATGGAAAGCACTATCTCTCTTTCTCTCCGGGCAATATGGAGATCTTAAAGACCAGACTCGCGGAAGGACTTGACGCTCTCAATAAGCGCGATAACTCACGAGCTCTACAATCATTCTCGGAAGCGGTCTTTAACTTCGACAACTTCTACGCGGAGCACGGGGTAACAAACGCTCAGAAGCAGCGGAACTAGGCCCCCTGCCACCTGTTTACCTGAGCATTTGGGATTAATCCCCTACGGCAGCAGTCTGGGTAACACCACGCATCCTTGCCGCACCGAGGGCCAGCCATACTTTTGTATTAAACTCAGGTAGTTAGTCTCTGGTTCTGTAAGAGTATCGTAGCTGTTTTGACCTCATACGCCAGTCGTCCTACTATTCAAACTTTCCAGAACTCACAAACTGGGACCTGCCTAGCGTCTTCGAGAATCCTGCTGTCATGCACATTCTGGCCTCATTAGGACTGTTGTTAATCGTTCTAGGGCTCTCAGGAGGCGCCTGGTTTTTTTGGGATAGAAGCGGCGACGCTATTATTCCGGCAGGTCGTTACCTTGGCGAAGCTGGCGCTCTGCTCATAGCTACAGCGTATGTCACAACCTTTGCTCGCCAACGCAGACTCCTTCACCTCCCTGAGTTCATCGACGCCCGCGCGTGGAGCCTTGGCCTCGTAGCAATCGTTGTCTCTGACTGGATATGTCGACCCTGGGGGCTTTTTACGGGGCCCAGCATTCGAGGAGAGCTACTAGTGGGCGCTCTCACGATGTCAATACTGCTGCGGCGTGGGTGGTGCTCCACATTTTTTTCGTATTGGCCGATAGTTTCCGCGGCCATTCTTATGTGGTCGTTCTGGATTGCATCAGATGGGTCCCTACTCTTCTCTGACGACCATGCGATGTTTATCTTCCGGCTCAAACTGCTCAAAGAAAACTTCCCATTCATCCCCTTCTGGTCGCCCCTATGGAACGCCGGGTTTGATGCCCGAGATTTCTTCGCAACTGGAACACTTAACGCGTTTTTGTTGAGCGCTCCTTTCATCTACTCCTTTCCTGTCGAGTCAGTGTACAACGCCCTCATCGCTACGCTTTTGTGGGTGTTTCTTCCCTCAAGTGTGTTCGCCGCAGGGCTGCTACTTGGCGTATCTCGGCTCGGAGCATCAATAGCTGCGACGTTGTCATTGTGCTCGGGTCTCTTCTGGTATCGATGGTCACTTAAGTACGGCACAATCGGCTTCATCGTGAGCAGCACTCTTGTACCTCTTGTACTTGGACTTGCGATTCGATTCATACAGTACAAACGACCCCATAAGCGACTATGCATCTCACTCGCTGTGGTGACATCCTTAACGTTATTATGGTCACCATCAGGAATTGCGCTCTTACCACTGGCGGTCTGCGCCCTTCCCACGTGGCGCCAGATCTTCTCGTCTCGACGCCATCTCTTAACGCTACTGCTGATCGTCGCAATCAATGCACCGTGGATGATGATGATGTGGAAGGTTTCCAAAGTGGGAAATTTCCTCAGCGCGGAGCGTAGCGCGCACACCACTTCTCAACAGAGCACACCTACCTCTACAGACATCTCTCAGGGTACAGACACTACAAGCTCCAACAACACATCGGCTTCATTCCGGCATCGATCCGGCTCAATCGACCCGAAAAAAAGCCTTAATCAATGGCACAACAACGCCTCAGCGCTTAATCCACTACTCGTTATCTTTGCCCTGCCCGCGCTGCTGTCCCTGTCAGGGCTGGTTCGTGTAGCGCTTAGTCTCCTAGCAGGATGGCTGCTGCTATTGGGTACTGTGGGCGTGTCTTTAAAGCCTCAGCTAGAGCTTGACCGAATGGTTGTCTTAGCATCCATTCTTCTCACCATCCCGATTGGCTCATTCATGTCGCAGCTTTTTGGCAACAGCACCCGTGGGATGCTGTGGCGGATCAGCGGATGCGTCGCAGGAAGCTTTCTCCTTATTGGCCCGTTCGCCGCCTCGTCAATGGTACTCGGACGATCAGATGAAAGATATCGTTTTGCATCACCGGATGTCTCCGCTCTTGCCTCGATAATTCACGACAATGCGGCAGATGGACGTGTCGTTTTTACGGGATGCGTACTTCACGAGCTTAGTGGTGGCCATCTAGGCCCCTTGCCGATGTGGTCAGGAGTTCCAATGGTCGCGTCAAGTTATGCGCACAACATCTGGCGCTATGAGCAGCCAATTCCCAAAAGCCTCCTGGACCGTGGCGATAGCGGAATACAAGAATACCTTAATCTTCAAAACGCAACCCTTGTCGTAGCCCACGAGCCCATATGGATTGAGTACTTTCGAGCAAGACCAACCGAGTACCGCCGCATCAGCCAGGTGGGCGATTTCTTTATTTTCTCACGCGTCGGATATACCTCTTCATATGCTCTCGCAGGAGAAATTCGCGAGCTCGCGACAAACTCATCTTCTATCTCTTTCATTCCTACTACAGAGCGCGTAGCACTTAAGTTCAAATACTTCCCATTTTTAAAGAGCTCTGCCTGCTCGCTTGAACCGTACACCGCTACAGATGGGTTGACATTTATCCAACTCACCAATTGCCCGAGTAATCAAGTCGTCACCATTAGAAGCATCTCTCCTGTGAGCCGGTTGCTATCCACCTCGAATTAATCTGATATGAATAAAGTCGCTGCCACGATAGTTATCCTCCTGTGCTGTATGGCAACGCTACTCATTCCGGGTAGATTCATGGAACCGCTGGTGCTCGTATGCGGAGACTCGGCGGCTGGATGGTTTCCGATGGTGAACCTGAACCATAACGCCTACTACAACTGGAGAGTTGATCATATCAGTCGACTCTTCATCGAACTTTTTTCGCCTCTCTATGCCGCTAATAAGCCGCTTTTCCGCCTTATTATCCTTTATGTCGGAACACTACTTTTCACCCGGCGACTTACCAGCCAGTCCTCGTTAGCCCGCATCCCGCTCTGTCTTATCCCCGGAATCACAATGCTCGCAGTGGTGGGAATTAATCCAATAGTCGTGGGATCATTGGCGTGGATGCCGATTCTGGCCGTTGTGTGCTCGGTACTACTAACAAAGACAAACCCACGAGCATGGTGGCTCCTTGCTGTCGTTGTTGTTACAGAGCACTGTCTCAGTGCTAATCAAGCAAGTCCCCTCGCTACTCTTGCTGCGTATGCTCTCGCTATCGTATCAAACCAGGCACGCGGGCGATCCATGGTTTCTAGGCAACGAACAGTCCTGGTAGCGTGTCTTGTTTTTATTCCAATGCTCCTTACGGTAGTTTCAACCCCGATGCCGGAGTTGCCCGATTATCCCCGTGCAGGACGAGTAGTACCGGACGATGGCGTTGAAGGACTCCTACGTCCACTCATCGGCCCTTCCTATCCCTTTGAGTCCATCCACCGAGCGGATGTGCGCGAACTTTACGACTCAGTTTCGATTTATGTACTAGTCGCATCAGCATTATCGATCTTCATGTTTCGAATCATTCGCTCAGAGCCATCACGAACGCTAGCAATGTGGAGCACGATACTTGCCTTGGGGGCATTCCTAGACACTACCCTTCCAGAGGAGTGGTCAAATATTGCTCCGGTCGCAAGCATTTCGCGACTTCTACCGTGGGGCACTCATTACTGCCTTACTGCGATATGCCTGGGGCTGGCTGCGTGGCTCCTCGGTATGGCGTGGATTGCTCATTCACGAAGAGGGGTGGATATCCTTATTTCAGCTGTCGCCTTGTACTCAATTGTTGAAACATCACCAGCTATTTACCATCCATTTCTCTCCCGTTATGCCACTAGCTCGGACCCCGAGCTTAAGAAAATATTATGCTCTCCATCCTCCGCTGTTATTCGCCACTTCGCATACCAGCACCCGAACCTGATGGAGGATCTCTCAAAAATGAAACATATAGCGAAACAGTCGAGCGTCGATCTTACCAGCGCTGAAGCCACTATTTCGATGACCCCTTCATCAAAGGCTCCACCCTCTGAACAATACTGGCGCTGGTCGAGTCGCCGAGGAAAACAGGTAGGAGACGAGGTGCTAACTATAGCTTTCCATCAGCCCACCACTCTGCGAGGTATTGAACTTGACTCTGGTACCTACTTCACTGATTTCCCACGAGGGGTTGAGATTCTCGGTGGCCCCTGCGAGCTAGAAAAGGCAAAGGTTCTGTTTGATATCCCCTCGTGGCAAGGCTCCCTCGCTTTTACACCGCATGGCTATCCATATTTATCTTCTCGATCGGTGGTCAGAGCGACTTTTAACAATGAAGAGCAGGTCTCGTGTCTTTTCGTGCGCCAAACAGGTCGAGCTCTCGTTGACTGGTCTGTATCGCGAGTGCGGGCAATACGGTGAGGCTGCCTACCTAGCGCTGCAAGCACTCTAGGTGAAGCTCGTGCAACAACCTGAAATAAAGCAAGTATTTGAACTGGGCGATAAGTAACACGGGCTACCGTTCTAACCATATCTACCACGAGGCACACAGATCAACCCAACGACGACGGAGACTGAATGATTCCTGCGCTACATCAACAGCGACTGCGCCATCTTGGTCAAGTCGCGTCAAACGATAATGCCGGGACGTCTTTTTCAGATCCTCGCTTCACAGAGCCCCCCGGGCGAGAACGCCTCGCTAATCCAAAAGCGTTTAGTGGTAATCACTGTGCGTTAGAGGCGCTCCCTCCTCTTGGCCTAACTTTTGAGTCTATACGAGCGTCGTGCATTCGACGCGGTTTACCAGCTCTCGACGTCGGAGCAAGTGTTTCCACCGTAGCCGCAGAGGGGGCACTGCGAGGGATTACGATCCATTCTACGGAACTTCCGCCGATTAAACATCGCGACAGATTTATCGAAGCGATTCGAACCCGATTAGCGCACTTAGGCGAGTACTACCGAGACTCTTCGATATTTCCACCCGGATTCGAGTGTGACTCTCTCCCTGAACGCATATGGGATTCGTGCGTTCACGATGTAATCTTGAAGGTGAGCGAAACACTTACCGAATGCTCCGCTGCTCGAATTGTCGGACTTAACTATACTCGCGCTCTTGACCAATCATATTCGGTGGTATTTTCTCATCATGCAGTACCGAAGTACTGCTCGACGGATAGTTTTCTTCACCATGAGCTACCAGAGCTTCTGCGCGTGACAGCAGAGCGACTTCATCTCTATCCATTTCGAAGTGCTGGCCCTGAAAATGAATATCTCCATTTGCACGGTTCTGAGACCTATCAAAGAATAGCTCAGATCGCTGACCAAGCCGGTTTTAGTTTCCAAACTTCTCATGCCGAGCACCTTTTTGTTGATCCACACGCCCCACTGCCAGAGCCTGGATTCGATACGACGGCAGTTTTCGTTCGACGAGCCTATTTTAAGTAGTACATGACGCTCTACGTAGGTGTCTCTCGTTTCGCGAGAGTGGCGACTTTATCGAGTACTCCATTCACAAACTTAGGGCTCTCATCTGCGCCAAAGTCTTTCGCTATTTCTATCGCCTCATTGATACTAACCTTCTTTGGAACATCCTCCCCGTAGTGCATCTCAAAGGTCGCGATTCGGATGATATTGCGATCAATTAAGCTCATTCGTGCCAGGCTCCAGTTCGTTGATGCAAGGCCAATCAAAGTATCAATATCACCACGGTGCTTAATGATCCCCTCAACTAGCGCCCTGCAATACTCTCCTCCGGTCTCGATGGTTTCCCCATCTCCCACATCACATCCATTCGAAAAGTGCTGGAAGAATACTTCTACAGTCGATGCCGAGAAGTCATCACGTAGGTCGCATTGATAGAGCACTTGTAGGGTTGCCTCACGACAGGCTCGGCGAGATTTCATAGGTAGGAGATCGTCCGCTTCATCAGAGACAATGAGATCTTTTGTGCTCTCGAAACACCTTATGGCAGGTGCCTCGAATAAAATGCGCCTAAAATCACGTTATTATGAGTAATGAGCCGACTTCAATTATTGGTTCGAGGCGCCATAACATCATCTCACGAACGCGATGGTCGCCTTCCATCCCCCTGCCACCTGCGCAGAGCCAGGCCGCAGCGTTCGTGACAAGGCCTACAGCAAATGCCCCAATTTATCTCGCTTAGTCGCCAAGTATCCGCTACTGCACGGATCTGGCTCGGTGATCATCGCTACGCGTTCCCGCACAATAATCCCGAGACGTTCCATCGTTTCTGCTTTGACCGGATTGTTAGTAATTAACCGTATCTCACCGATACCGAGAGCGCGTAGCATATGCGCCGCGACCGCGAAGTTCCGCTCATCTGCTCCAAATCCGAGCTCTAGGTTTGCTTCCACGGTATCTAAACCTTGGTCCTGAAGCGCGTACGCTTTCACCTTATTCTCGAGGCCGATACCACGCCCCTCTTGCCGTAGATACACAATGATACCGTCCTGAGCCTGCGCTATCAGCTTCATGGCTCCATCAAGCTGCGGCCCACAATCACAACGTCTACTCCCAAAAACATCTCCTGTCAGGCACTCTGAGTGAATACGGACGAGGGGCACCCTCTGTTGCTCTCCCCCTTCACGGTCACCGCATATCATTGCAACGTGCTGTTTGCCTGCCGCGTCATCAGCGAAGATATGAGCTCTCCATACGCCGTGAGCAGTTTCAACGTCTCTGGTTGATACTACTCGCACCGAGGTCTCATGCTGCGCCCTGTAGTCCTTAATCGCCTGTATTGAAGTAATGAGGAGTCCGTGTCGCCTGGCGAAGTCTATCAGGCTACTCCCTCGAGCCATAGTTCCATCCGGATTTAGGATCTCACACAGAATCCCTGAGGGTGCCATACCAGCGAGTCGCGCCAGATCATAGACTCCTTCAGTGTGTCCTGCGCGCGCAAATACACCAGCCGGATTAGCAATGAGAGGGAAAACGTGCCCTGGCACGATAAAATCACTTGCCGTAGCCAACGGGTCGAGGAGCTTGCGCATTGTTGTAGCTCTGCCTCTCGCAGTTACCCCTAACGGGACAACATCTACCCCGTCTATGCTAACAGCAAAGGGAGTCTGGTACGGTGAGTTATTCGTTGTCACCTGCAAAGGCAACTCAAGTCGCCTCGCTGTCTCGCCAGAGATACTAACGCAGATTAATCCGCGGGCTTGCTCCATGAGAAACACCATCGTCTCTGCAGTAACAGCCTCCGTAGCAACGACTACGTCACCTTCATTCTCACGGTCAGCATCATCTACTAAAACAACAGGCCTCCCCGCTGCAAACGCGGCAAGCACCTGATCAAATGGGTCAAGCGGAAGGGCATCTCCCGACGAGTGCGCACACATATAAACTACGAGTTCCCAGCTTTTTTCGGCGAATCGCTGGTCGACGTTCCGAGGCTCTTTAAGGTATCAACAAATTGGCTAACGTCCGAAAATTCACGATACACCGACGCAAAACGGACGTAGGCAATCTTGTCCATTTTGCGAAGCTCGTCCATTACCAGCTCGCCTAGCTCTCTGCTGTCCACCTCTTTTTGACACAGCTCTTGCGCTCTCTTCTCGATCGCTTCTACCGCCGCATCTATCGCCTCTATACTCACCGGACGCTTCTCACAGGCTCGACGCAACCCTTTACGGATTTTCTCCCGGTCAAAGTTCTCTCGACTTCCATCCTTCTTGATAACTACAGGCAGAGTCAACTCAACACGCTCGTAGGTAGTGAAACGGTAGCCACAGTCACTACACTCTCGCCGGCGGCGAATAGCACCTCCGTCACTTCGAGAGTCAGTTACTGAGGTCTTCTCTGAGTTGCATTTCGGACAAAACATACGGCGATGTACCCTTGTATAGCCCCTCTAGCTTACTTGACTAAACGGTGCTTATAGAGCGGAAATCTTCTGCTCAACTCCTCTACTCCTGCACGAACAGCACTAAGCTTGCTCTCATTACCAACGTTCGTTAGCGCCTCAACGATAAACGTGGCAACTTGAGCCATCTCGCTCACACCCATGCCGCGCGTCGTTAGGGCTGGCGTTCCAAGTCTGACTCCACTGCATATTGTCGGCGGCTGCGGGTCAAACGGCACAGTGTTCTTGTTGCCAGTGATCCCGACAGCATCCAGAACCGCTTCCCCCACTTTACCAGTAACGTTAATCGGACGGAGATCCATGACCAACAGGTGGCTATCCGTGCCATCGGAGACTATCTTGAGCCCCTTCTTAATAAGCTCGGCCGAAAGCGCTCGCGCATTCTCAACTACCTGCTTAGCGTAGAGCTTAAAGTCAGGAGACAATGCCTCCTTAAACATTACCGCCTTCGCCGCGATGGTATGCATATGTGGGCCACCCTGAAGTCCCGGGAATACAGCCTTGTTAATAGCTTTCTGATGGGCCAGCTTGCCCATCACCATACCCGAGCGCGGACCGCGCATAGTTTTGTGCGTTGTCGTGGTCACGAGGTCAGCGTACGGAACAGGCGACGCATACGCACCCCCTGCAACGAGACCAGCATAGTGCGCAATATCCGCCAAGAAGATCGCTCCTACCTCATCTGCAGCCTCTCTAAACACCTTCCAGTCGATCTGCCTAGAATAGGCACTCGCGCCCGCGATGATGAGCTTGGGCTTGTGCTCTCTGGCCAGTGAACGGACATCGTCTGGATCAATCAAGCAGTCTGTCGTGCGCACTCCGTAGGCCACAACCTTGTAGTGCTTTCCTGAAAAGTTGACGGGACTTCCGTGCGACAGATGTCCACCCTGGTCCAAGCGAAGTCCCATAATGGTATCACCTGGCTTCAAGAAAGCCTCGAATACGGCCTGATTTGCCTGAACACCAGAGTGAGGCTGCATATTGGCAAACTCCACACCGAATAGCTCACAGGCTCTCGCGCTCGCGAGATTCTCTACTTCGTCAACCACATGACAGCCGCCGTAGTAACGCTTACCGGGCTGCCCTTCGGCGTACTTATTGGTGAGCACCGAGCCCATCGCCTCTAGCACCGCCTCACTCACGAAGTTCTCGCTTGGGATCATCTCAAGTCCGTACTCTTGCCTCTCCGTTTCTTTTTGAATGAGGCTAAAAACCTCAGGATCAACAGTGTGCAGGTTTCTTGTTCGTGATTCGTATGTACTCGAAGGTGCCATGGGATCTCTAAAAAATTTCGACAAAAAAGGGCCCGTGAAGGGCCCTCGTAGCGTACTATACTATCGCCTTGATGGGGCGAAAAAATCGCACGCGTTCATTATGACTGCTTAGCCTGAATGTACTTTGTTACATCGTCTACAGTCTGGATCTTCTCAGCGTCCTCGTCAGGAATCTCCATGTCATACTCCTCTTCGAGAGCCATGATGAGCTCAACGATGTCGAGGGAGTCGGCGCCAAGATCCTCGATGAATGAGGCCTGAGGAGTAACTTCCTCCAAGCTGACACCAAGCTGCTCTACGATAATCGACTTAACTCGCTCTGATATCTCCTCAGGTGTTGCCATGAAACACTTCTCCTAAATGGTCCTTTTATAAAAGTTACTGACGAAACGACTTTATCCCCTTGAGCGGAAACTCGCTCGCGATTCCTACCAACAACCAAAGGTAGCCTGGCAGGCGGCTCTCATTGTCTCCTCTGAGACCACAAGCAAGCACCGTACAGTCCAGTGCTAAGTCGCTTGTGACTTCAAATGAGCTCGGGTCGAACCAATCCCCGTCCTATCGTCAAATGCCCCCCGATCTAAGTAGACCTGCAACCAATAGTCAATAGGTTGGCGGAAGTAACTGGATTATCACAGTAAAAAACCGCTTCTTGAACCGTCTGGCACGTCACAATCGGAGAGCTTATAACTAGCCAGCTCTAGACAGCACCCAACAGACCGCGAGGGCGGCAAGCTGGCCATACAGGCGCTCTTATTCGAGGACCGAGCGCCCTAACGCATACTGCACATTATACCGCAGGGGCGACGCTCGCTGCCCCTGCTCATTACATATACATTCCGCCGTTGATACCGATCACTTGTCCGGTAATGTAGGCCGACTGGTCGGAAGTAAGAAAATTCACAAGATGCGCGACCTCTTCCGCCTGTCCATAACGGCCCAGCGGGATGGCTTTCATGTGTTCATCGCGAAGTTTCTCATCGAGAGCTGCCGTCATGTCAGTTTCGATAAAGCCTGGCGTAATAGCGTTCACCGTTACGTTTCTGGACGCGAGCTCTTTCGCTAACGCCTTGGTCATTCCGATGAGACCAGCCTTCGAAGAAACGTACGGAACCTGCCCGGCATTGCCCATCTCACCCACAACTGAGCTGATGTTGACGATACGCCCCCATTTAGCCTTGAGCATCAAACGCGCCGCTGCTCTTGAGCAGAAAAAAGCGCCATTGAGATTGACCGCTAGAGTTTGTAGCCACTCCTCATCCTTCATGCGGAGCACTAAACCATCGCGTGAGATACCCGCGTTGTTAACCAAGATATCAAGCTTGCCGTGCCGCGACTTAATTCCGTCGAAAGCGTTCTCTACAGCCTGACTATCCTGGACTGAGAACTTCAAGATCTCACCATCTCCACCAACCTCTCTAACTGCATTGAGGGTCTCCTGCGCAGCTTCTGGTGAAGACGAATAGTTAACGATAACGAACGCACCCCGCTTAGCCAATTCGATCGCGATCGAACGTCCAATTCCTCGTGATGCTCCGGTTACAAGCGCTATTCTTCGGTTAGTCTCCACCATTATCTCCTCCTACTGATTTCTTTGCCGCAGACTCCTCCTTACGGGGGCGTCCAGATTTCTTTTCGAAAACTCTCGACCAGCCGGTCGCTCCATCGGTGTCCATCGTAGCTACTTTCACATCGAGCTGGGTCAGGGCTTGGTGCAATCGATCGAGCACCTTCTCCTCTACAAACTTACTTGCCACGCGCACACCATTCATCACAGCTCTACTCGACGAGGAGCCGTGACACTTTATGGCGATGTGTCCAAGACCTAACAGAGGCGCTCCTCCGTATGCAGACGGATCTAGTTTTTCTTTAAAAACGCTTCGAAGGGCCGGACGTGCGAGCCAAAGCCCAAGCTTCGCTCTCAGACTCTTTTCCGCGATAGATTTCATCGAATCGAGAACTAACCCGACGCTACCTTCCATGGCCTTTAGGACGATATTTCCGACGAACCCGTCACATACGACCACATCAACCACATCTCGGGCGATATCACGCCCCTCAACGTATCCTATGAAGTTGATTCCCTCGAGCTCTGACAGCATCATCGCCGCCGATCGAATAACATCATTTCCCTTGGCCAGCTCAGTACCATTCGAGAGTAATGCCACTCGCGGTTTCGCAACGCCAAGGGCGGCCATCGCATAATGATGCCCCATGAGCGCAAACTGTACGAGTTGAAAGGCCTGGCAGCCAGTATTAGCGCCCGCATCGAGAAGCACCGTTGGAGTTCCAGCAAGCCCCTTGGGAATCAAAGATGCTATCGCTGGCCTCGCAATGCCCGGCAACGTCCCGCCAACAAATACACCCGCGGCCATTATCGCGCCGGTATTTCCCGGGCTCACAACCGCGCTCGCCTTGCCAGAAGCAACAAGCTCAAAAGCGATACGAATAGAGGAGTCCTGCTTGCCACGAATGGCTAGGCCAGGAGCCTCATCCATACCGACTACCTGCGAGGCATGATGCACTGAAATTGGAAGCGAAGCTGAGTCTGGGTACTTGGAGAGCAAGTCAGTCAGCACGACCTCATCGCCGACCAGAATTGAAGAGATGTTAAACGCTTTAGCTGCCGCTACAGCCCCTTCTACTACCACGGTCGGACCATGGTCTCCCCCCATCGCGTCGACCGCTACAGGGAGCGAGAGGGCTGTGGGAGTCTCAGCTAGTTGATTCACGAGCGTAGAGCAAACACCCGCTTACGCGGCTGCCTTCGTTGAAATTACCTCTTTACCACGGTACGAACCACAACCTGCGCACGCACGGTGAGGAATCACCGGCTCAGCACACTTTGGGCACACGATGGCATACGACCGCTCTAGAGCGTGATGGGAGCGGCGCATATTACGCTTTGATCTCGATGTACGTTTCTTTGGAACTGCCATAAATCACAACTGAAATTCTACAAGCCCGTTTGGTCAAGAGCGCAGGTTCTACCACGCTTTTGCCCTAAAACTCAACCCTACCACTCAGCACTTCCGTGAGTTAGGGGGTGCGAAACTGCTACCGCCGGGTACTTACTGAGGAAATTTCGGATACACAGGAGGTAAGCCCCTAAGAATCCAACAAAAATACCAACCTCAGTCACACCAAGCGGTATATGGTGTGGACTAATTTCCGGCATGATTATCAAGTATCTATCCAGCCATACCCCGGTCATCAAGACAAAGCACACTACGGCGTAGGTCTTGGTATTTTTCTTAACATCGCGACTCAGCAGCGATATGAATGGAATAATAAAGCACATCGGGAACACGACCCATGCCAAGCCCTTCCACGGAAACTCCCGAGTGCGAAGGATGAGCCACTGGGTCTCCTCCGGCAGGTTGCCGTACCACTGGGTCAAAAACTGCGACCAGAACATATATCCCCACAGCATACAGAATCCCAGATTCAACTTACCGAGGTCCCAGAACTGCTGCGATGTTACCACCTCACCGAGGCTCTTGTGGCGCTTTGAGAAGTACATCGACATCAACGCCAACCCAGCCCAACCGATATAGATCTGACTTACGAATACAAAAGCTCCAAACAGATTAGAGATCCAATTCGGGTTCTGACCCATTATCATTTCGAAGGCAAAAAGCGAGGTGACCACTACGTAGAAGAACGCAACTACGGGTGCAGTGACCGACATCTTACGCTGGATCGGCAAAATCTCTCCTGCCCCCTTCCACCCCTTTGTGAGGGACTTGTGCGCTGGTAAATCCCAGGCAGCTTTGTCCTTGGCGCGCTCACGAGCCAAGCCAACATCCCCACGGAGAGAACGAGCGACAAAACGAGTCATGAGGAAGTACAGGACGAAAAATAGAACCGCAAAGCGCGCGTAAACAAACTCTGGTACCATCCATGCCTCACGGCCTGGCATCGGGGCGCGCCCCCAGTAAAAGAGGTACTCGCGTCCGAAATAGGTGGTAAGAAATACACAGAAGGCTACCGGAAGGTATGCGACATTCGCCTCGGCAAGTCGTCGCACCGGGGCGCCCCATGTGGCGCGAACTATTTGCATGATAACCGTGGTCATCACGCCGCCCAGTGCAAGGCCCTGGAAGTAGACCGCATTCACATAGAACGCTCCCCAGGTAACTCCGGCATCACCGAACAGCAATCCGGTGGAGAACACAAAAATACCGATAAAAACCATCAACCAGAGCTTTGTCAGAGTCGATCCGCTAACTCGAACCGGACCTGCATCAACAACGCTCTCGATGTTCACTGGAACTGTGTGTACGTGCGACATCTTCTTATCCCTTCTTAATTAATCCCTTGCGCGCTGCGAATGTAATTTACGATATCCCAATGCTCAGTTGGCGAGAGCTTCCACCCATGACCTGGCATGAGACGGATACCGAAATGAATCGTCGCGTATATGCTCCCATCCGAGCGCCCTTTGTACATATCGCTGGTTAAATCGGGAGGAGTTTGAAGTGCCTTAGCCCCAACACTCCCCGGAGCGTATGGCTTTTTGCTTATATCACCGTGACACGGCAGACAATTAACGGCGAAGAGTCGCTTACCGTTAACTGTAGACCGAGCGTCACCCTTGAGAGGGTTTGTCATCTTCTCTGCTTCCTCACGGGTCGCTACGTGATACTCCGACATCCCGACAGCTACCGTGCCTGGCGCCTTTTGTCGCATCATTACACCGGTCCGCTTCTGCACATTCACCATGTCGTCATTGAACGGCAAAGCCGAAACTTCACCTGCGACCAGCACACTCAACGCCGCAACCAGAACCGATAACTTACTCTTTGTCCCTCGAGCCACTCTCATGAGCACCCCACCCTTTTTACAAACTATCCCGTACGTCGACCTCATCGGCCCCTGAATCGAGCATCCGACGCTTCATATCCTCTACCTGCCCAGTTGAGCAGGCGACAACGACACCAAACTTATCGTTCGAGAATCGCGGGTCATAACCGGCAGCTCTCAGAACTGACGGAATCTTGCAGAAGATAAAGATCGCAAGAAGAGTCGACAGTCCACCAAACAGAATTGTCCACTCGTATCCAGGCACGAAGAAGGCTGGTATCGACACCACATTCTTTGCGCTTGTGCGCAGCGGCCAATCTAGAGAGCACAATATCGCGAGCGCGAAACCGCAGGCACAACCTGTAACCGCACCAACCAACGACATCATACGCACCGGGCTCTTTTCCGGGTACGTCACCTCTTCTATCTCGTGGCGAGGAACAGGCGAGTACATACGATAGTCCATGTTCGCCGCCTTAACCTTTTTCACCGCCTCAAGAGCATCATCCATATAGGTGAATACTCCCACCACCGCTCTACTCGATGACTCGACCATACTCAGTGTCCCCCTCTCTTAGTGATTGTGACCAGCTACCGCGCCATGACCCCCTCGACGCATTGGAGGGGGAATGATCTCTTTGATCTCGGTGATGGCGACGGACGGGAAAAATTTGATGAACAAGGTCATCCACATTCCGAACCAACCAAAAGCGCCCACGGTAATACCAACTTCCACCCACGAGAAGTTATACCCACCCCATGCGGCAGGGATGAACTCTCTCGTCAGCGATTGGAAAATGATATTGAAGCGCTCTAGCCACATTCCAATGTTGATGAAAATCGAGAGAACAAACAGGAACGGAATGTTTGTACGAAGCGACTTCACCCACAACAGCTGCGGGAAGATACAGTTACAGAAGGTCATCCCCCAGAACGCCAACCAAAACTCTCCGAACGGGCGGAACCAGAACTGGAATCTCTCGAACGGATTGTTGCTGAACCATGCCGTGTAAAACTCGGTGATGTACGAGTACGAGACGACCCCTGACGTAAGAAGGATCAACTTACTCATCGCATCAAAATGCACCGGAGTGATTAAGCGCTCGAGCCCGAACGCCTTACGCAAAGGTATCGCGAGGGTAATAACCATCGCGACTCCAGAGAAAATCGCTCCCGCAACGAAGTATGGCGGGAAGATAGTGGCATGCCAGCCCGGCACGATACTCATCGCGAAGTCCCACGATACGACCGAGTGTACTGATACTACGAGTGGTGTCGCAAACGCGGCGAAGATTAAGTATGCAGCTTGGAAGTGCTTCCACTGGATGTGGTTACCACGCCATCCAAGGCACGTTACACCGTAGAGCGCCTTACGAAACTTGGTCGTAGCTCTGTCACGAGCAGCTGCGATATCGGGGATAAGTCCCACGAAGAAGAAGGTCGCCGAGATCGTAAAATAGGTTGACACTGCGAACACATCCCACAGGAGTGGCGATCGAAAGTTCGGCCAGAGCGCTCGTTGATTCGGGTATGGCATCAACCACAACGCGTACCACGGACGTCCAAGGTGAATGATCGGAAATAATCCGGCAGTCATAACCGCGAACACCGTCATAGCCTCGGCTAATCGGTATATTGGCTGTCGAAACGCAGCGCGGAACAGGTAGAGCACCGCCGAGATTAGTGTTCCCGAATGCGCAATACCTACCCAGAATACGAAGTTTGTGATGTACGTTCCCCATCCGATCGGATGGCTCTTACCAGACTCACCGAAACCACTCCACATCTGGTAGAACCAACACGAGGCGCCGATCGCGAGGAAGAATAGACAGGTGAAGAGCAACAAAAACCACCCTGTTCCTGGCGGTTCAAGCATCTTTAGTACCGTGTCGTTCACCTCAGCGTACGTTACTGGGGCATCTTTGTGCGTATCGTGCTGGTTCTGCGTATGTTCCATAGTCCTGGATCTCTATTCCTTTAAGCCTTGTAACGAATATCACTCAGGTAACTCACGGCTGGTTGCGTATTAAGGTGGTGATCGAGCACCTTGTACGCCCGCTCACTCTTTGCCGCGACCGATACCTTACTGTGAGGATCCTTCAAGTTTCCAAAGGTCAGTGCCTGTGTTGGACAGGTTTGTACGCACGCCGGCTTGATCTCACCGTCCTTGACCATACGTCCCAAGTCCTTGGCCACATCCTTCGCCTCAGCGATCCGCTGAACGCAGAACGTGCACTTCTCCATCACGCCCACTGTGCGCTTCGTGACATCAGGGTTCACCTGCCAATCAAGAAGCTCTGGCCACTCATACTGGAACCAGTTAAAGCGTCGCACCTTGTACGAGCAGTTATTTGAACAGTAGCGGGTTCCAACGCAACGATTGTAAATCATTGCGTTCATACCCTCTTCGTTGTGGTAGGTCGCATACACTGGACATACAGGCTCACACGGAGCGTTTTGACAGTGCTGGCACATCATCGGTAAGAAGCTTACCTTGAGCTCCTCGCCGCCATCCTCAGTCGGCACCGAGTCGTAATACCGCTCGATACGGATCCACGACATCTCTCGACCCTGAGCGACGACCTTCTTTCCAACCACCGGAATATTGTTTTCAGCGGAACAGGCTACAACACACGCCGAGCAACCAGTGCAGGCTGCAAGATCCACAGCGAGTCCCCACTCATACACTGGGTGTTCGCGCTGCTCATACATCTGCTTCGGCTCATGTCCTCCACCGTGCGCCTCTCCGTGTCCACCATGCTCACTTCCATGAGCATGAGCGGTTGCGGCGGCTGCTCCGCCAACTACCACACTGGTCCTTGCGAGTTCACGACCCTCTTGCGATGAGAAATCCTGAACCGTAACAAGGTTACCGCTTCCTGGCGCGCGAACTACCTTCACAAGCGTTCCAGTGAGTACGATGGCATCGGCTCCCTTGGCTAACTTGTTCGGCAGCAGCGAGTACACGCTTCCACTTCCCTCTGCGGCACTCTTAGCAAAGCGCCCATATGCAGAGTGACCCTGCCCCACCGGAACCGCAACGACACCTTTGTGCACGTGCTCTGTTACGTAGGCTGGAACATGGACCTCTCCATTATCCGTTCTGATAATAACCGCGTCGCCTTGCGCGATATGAAGCGACTTCGCGGTCTCTGGGTGAATCTCTGCCCATGCGCCCCACACTGCCTGCGTGATCGGATCCGGAAGCTCTTGCAACCACGGACGGTTTGCAGCACGCCCATCAAACGACTTAACAGAGGGATACGGATAGAGCACAAGCTCTCCACCACTGCGACGTGACGATTCGATACCGAACGAAAGAGCAAATGCAGCTGCATTAACCGATACTGACGCAGGCGCTGCCTTCGCGGGTGAAGTGAACAGACCGCCCTTCTCCAGGCTCGACATCCAAAACTCATCAGCCGACCCGGTTACCTTGGTACCTACTGCCTTGAAGTATCCAGCCTTCACGTAGGCATCAAACGACTTACTCTCGCCGCCGATTGGCTTTTCTGAGTTAAATGCGATGTCCATGAGGACATCACCAAAGCTCTTTGTGTCAAAAATGGGGCGCATTGACGGCTGAATCAGACTTACTGAACCATCAGTCAGCTTCACATAACCCCAATCTTCGAGGTTTGTGTGAATTGGAAGAACCACATCTGCCAACTCAGCAGTCTCATCGAGATGGCTTGCAAGGGCGACCACGAGTCCTGCTTTCTTCGAATCACCAGTCACGCCCACACGATTGGAGGCGCCCCTGTATCCAAAGGCGGATGGGAATGTGAACTGAGGATTGGTACCGTAGGTGACGAGAACATCAACCTTTCCGGCTTCCATATCCTTGATCAACGTGGCCATCTGCTGCGCGGACGACGCAGGCTTCTTCATGGCAGCGATATCTACGGTTTTACCAACGTTACCCAGCATAACGTTGAGAAGATTAACTGCAACGAGCAACGGCAGAGGATCGCTAGTCGATGTGGCGGCTCCTCCAGCCATAACAAGCGAAGTCTCGGACTCACCTAAGTAATCCGCTATTAACAAAAGCTTCTGCTTCGAGACTCCGGTCTCCTCTTCTACAGCCTCTGCGGTGATGCCCTTGGTGAGTTGGGTGAGTTTAGCAATTGCTCCACTATCCAGAGCTCCAACGCGTCCACGCTCAATTAACTTACCCACGAGAAACAGCGCGAGCCGAACCTCAGAACCAACATTCGACTTCGCCCACATATCCGCATTAGCGCCTGTGAGTGAGAGTCGTGGTTCAATGTGTATAAAACGTAGGGGGCTTTCCGAGCGACGCGAGTCCGCCCACTGTCGAGCGTACCCAACTGGATTTGACCATGTCTCGAGAAAATCAGCGCCAAAGTTAACAACTACCTGCGCCTTGTCGAGCGAGAATGTTGGAACTCCGTACGACCCGTAAACCATCTCTGAAGCTTTCGCTACAGCAACCGGTTGCGTTGGGTCCCACACGATATGCGAAAAACCGAGCTGCTGCGTAAACTCCCCCACGAGCTCTGCCTGAGCCGACGTAAGTTCCCCGGTCAGGAGAACCTTCTTGCCGGTCGCATTGTCGACATTTTTCTTTATCTTGATGTACGCGTCATTCCACGAGACCTGAGCGAAAGTCTGGCTCGTCGGCCCGTACAAATTATCCTGCTTGAGTCGATCCGCGGTCTGCTTTTGTGGCGATCGCAAACGATCGGGATCGTACAGCGACTGCAGGGCCGCCTGACCCAGGCCACACAAGCTTCCCTTATTGACTGGACTGTTTGGATTACCCTCGATCTTTACCGCTCGCCCCTCGCGAGTTCGCACTCGAATTCCACACCCCGCTGAGCACTCAGTGCAGGTCGAACTGTACCAGGCCGCAACACCAGGAATCTGCTCTGGGTCCGGCTTTACATAAGGCACTATCGTTTGTTCAGCAGGATTGGCACACGCCGCGGCACCAACTGCTGACGAGACACCCAATCCTTGCAGGAATCGCCGTCTTGAGATTTGCACAAGCCCTGCTGCCCCGCTCACGATAGCCTCGCTCTGGCTCCCGTTCAGCTGACCATTATCGCCTTTCATCTTGGACCTCAAAAAATACGTCTGAAACTTACCTTAGACTTTTCGAAACGTGAGTTAGCGGTGCCCGTGGCACGCGAGACAGTCGATGCTAGCCCCTCGCTCACGGTGACAACTGATACACCAACCCATTTTCATCGAGGATACGCGCTCAACCTGCGCCATTTCTGGCACCTGACCATGACATTCCTGACAGGTAACGCCCGCTTTCACGTGACGCTTGTGGTTGAATTTCAAATAGTCGGGCATAACATGAACCTTTACCCACGGGATCGGCTCACCCTTCTTGTACATATCTTTCAGATACTCGATGTCTTTCTTGCCCTGCTCACTCTTACCGGCAACAAGAGCTCCGTGACATCCCATACAGGTCTCCTCCTCTGGGATCGCCGCATACGAGGCCTTGCTAACCGACCAGTGACAATACTGACACTCCATCTTGTTCTGTTGCACGTGGATGACGTGGCTAAACGCGATAGGTTGTTTAGGGCTATATCCACGCGCTCGCTGCGGTGGGCCAAAATAATGGAAGTGATCGGTTAAGTTGAGATCCCACAACGCCGCTTGACCGTCGTTATAGACCCCGGTTCGTACTCCAACTGCTGGGTACGACGCAGCTTGATTTTTGTCAGCGCCTGTCTGTGCTACCGCTACATCCGCCCCACTAATCCCGTGAGAACGAACGACAAGGGCAGCAAGTGCCACAACACATGCTCCTGCGAACGCGAATCTGATTTTTGTTGCCATGAATGCAGTAGAAACTTCGGCGGACGAGCCGTAGCGGAGAGTGTCTAACAAATTAGAACAACCTACCGGGCCCCCTACCTACGATTATCAAAGACGAAGCGTCGCACGTCCTTCACACCACCTACTGAGCTCACACTATGCGACTTAAGGTCCTAAAACTACCGAACTAAAGTCTCGCCTCAGAGCGTTGTGTGAAAACGACGGATGAGCTTCGGGGTAACTTGTAGATCAGAAATGAAAATAATGGAATATACGTTGATCTTCAAACAGCGTTTTCATATCGTCGCCCTACGTTCGATTCGGTACTCTCGCCACATGACTCATTATCGATCACAGTGTTACATCGATGGTACGTGGTGTGGCTCGACTTCAGGGCTCACTTTTCCTGTCGTTAATCCAGCCACAGGCCTCACTATCGGCGAAGCTCCCGCACTCACCAAAGAGCAGATACACACCACCATTGAAGCCGCTCATCGCGCGCTTGCGTCTTGGCGGACACTCCCTGCTGCCCAGCGTGCTCAGTTTCTAAGACGCGTCGGTGACCTTCTGATGAGCGAACAGGAGGCGTGCGCGCGACTGATCACTGAAGAACAGGGCAAGCCCTTACGAGAATCCCGCGGCGAAGTTGCCTACTCCGCCCAATACTTCCATTGGTTTGCCGAAGAGGCGCGACGGATTCATGGCGACATCAGTTCAGCCGACGAAAATGGCAAACGAATTGTCGTCTTGAAACAGCCGCTGGGGGTAGTCGCTGCGATAACTCCATGGAATTTTCCCATCGCGATGCTCGCGCGTAAAATGGCGGCCGCCCTTGCTGCTGGTTGTACATTCATCGCCAAACCCGCTCCGGAAACCCCATTTTCTGCCCTATTTTTGGCCGATATAATCGCACGGGCTCAGGTACCGGCAGGCGTTGTGAATATCGTCACCGGAGACGCCGCCATGATCGGCGACGCACTTATGCAGTCTCGAATCGTGCGGAAAGTTTCCTTTACTGGCTCTACGGAAGTCGGAAAATTGTTGATTGAACAATCGGCGGTAACTGTCAAAAAGCTCACGCTTGAGCTTGGAGGAAACGCGCCGTGCATTATCTTTGACGATGCAGATCTCGACAAAGCACTCCGTGGAGCTATCTTTGGTAAGTACAGAAACGCGGGGCAAACGTGCATCTGTATCAACCGCTTCCTTGTACACGAATCTATCACTGAGCAATTCACTGCTCTTCTCGTGGAGAGATCGAAAGCTCTTGTTGTCGGAGACGGCTTCAACGAAAAGACCGATATTGGCCCCCTGATCTCCGCGGAAGCTGTCGCAAAAGTTGCGCGTCTTGTGACGGATGCCCAACTCAAAGGAGCTCGAATCGCGCTTGGCGATTCAAGCAAGCTTGCAGCAGGTCTCTTCGTAGCGCCAATTGTTCTTTCAGACGTGACATCAACCATGGACCTCTGGAGTGAGGAAATTTTTGGTCCAGTCTGCGCAATCAGATCATTCGCGGATGAGCATGAGGCTATCGAACTCGCGAATGACTCACGCTATGGCCTCGCAGCGTATGTCTATTCACGTGACCACGGGCGCGCCTGCAGAGTGGCTGAGAGACTCGAGTATGGCATGGTTGGCGTAAATGATACTACCATCTCAAATGTGCAGGCTCCATTTGGAGGGGTCAAAGA
>OMII01000235.1 GCA_900299055.1 Pseudomonadota bacterium
CTCCAGAGGACGAGAAGTCCGATTGTAGGAACATAATTAATCGCGAGCTTTAGCGGTAAGGGCAGGCCGTCGAGTCCACTCCAGCCACCGAGGATTCCCGGCCAGTAGACGAGAGTTGCGAGAAGCAGGGGAAGTATAGCGCGCTCCCATCGATGCACCCCACGAAGCCACGTTGTCGAGACCATAACGCACGGCAATACGAGTGTTAGGTAGTACGTCCAGCTAAGCGGACTGCACAACAGCGAGGTGGTAACGGCAAGTACAAAGACTTGGTCCGCGGAGCGGTGACGACGACACAAGTAGATTGTCAGAAGCAGAAACAGGGCCCCCACTATCACCGCTGGTTCGATTGGCATAATACGAGCCAGCAGTGACAAAGCAGATATATTTCCCAGACTGAAGCGAAAACGAGCGGCTTGCGGCAGGACCTCGTATATGAAAACAAGCGCGGAGTCGGAGCCTAGAACGGCGACTGACAGAATGAAGCCGAGAGCAGCCGTCATGAAAGCGAAAACACCAGCCGTTCGATATCGAGCGGCGACAAGCATCGGAATTATTGCCAAAGGAAAAAGCTTTAGGCAGCCAGCCAGCCCGAATAAAACCCCAGCTCTCCGCTCATCTCCCGTCCGGAGTCGAAGCCATCCCCACACCACTGCCGCCCACACCAGCATTTCAGCATGGTTTAGCACCCCTTGTACTAGTACTGGAAAGCTTCCTACGCTGACTGCTACCCAAGTCCACCTCTCTAGCGGTTCGCTGCGGAGCTCTTGTGCCGTCCTATAACTTATCAAGGCGACTAGTAGTAGCGTGCTGAAAAAGGTAATCCACCACGCCATTGATAGGGACAGAAACCCTAGGGGCAACAGCATGAGGACAAACGGTGCTGGATTGGGCATCCGATGCGATTCACGCAATCCGACCGAGGGGCTCTGCCCCCCGTGACTGAGTGCGGCGTAGTCTATCGGATCATATGTCGGAGCACCAACAATCACCCGACGACTCGTTACATAGTACTGTCCAAAATCCGACGCACCAAGCTGGTCATGCCTACTGAGGCCAGTCATGAACATAAACGAAACGCTCCATATTGCGGCCATAATCGCAAGCGTGGCTCGTGTCTGTTTCGGCGATACCTCTCTCATGTATAGCTTTTAGTACCTCTGTCCAATCCTGCCACCGCAATCGACACTGTCATATCGCTCATCACGTTAGTTACAGAACGCATCCGAGCCACGATCCAATCAACCGTGAGTAGAAGCGGCAACATCTCAAGTGGTAACCCCACCGCTGAGAGCACCAGGGACAACGACACAACTCCCGCCTCCGGCACACCAGCGACACCAACCGCAGCTGCCAAGCTTATGAGCGCCGCAAACACCTGCTCTCCTATTGAGAGTTCAATCCCAGCAGCTTGTGCCACAAATAGCACAGCCATCGCTTCGTACAGGATAATTCCATCATTATTAAAGTTCGTCCCGATGCAGGTGCCCAAACGGCTCGCTGCCTTCGGCACACCTAGACCATCTAGTGCTTCAAGCGTGACTGGAATCGTGGCGAGACTTGAGTTCGTACCAAACGCGTACACCGCTGGTTTGTGCGCAGACCTCCAGAACGATCTCAGCGGTATCTTACCTACGAAGTGAATCCACAACGGGTAGACAAGAAGCATTTGAACAGCGAGTCCAACACATGCCAGAGCGACGTAGCACGCAAGGCTCTGAAAGGGAGCAAAGCCATACTCTCCAACAGTACGAGCGGTAACGCAGAACACAGCAATCGGCACAAACGCCACTAGCCAGAGAAGCATCGTAGTGACGACACCTGTTGCTACGCGTCCCACGCGCTGGACCGACTCCAAAGCAACCTCAGCCGTTGGCTCACGCAGATAGGCACGCAGCGCTAGTCCGATAAGAAGAGCCAAGAGCACTACCGAAAGGACGTTATTTTCCGCAAAGGGCTGGACGAGACTCTCTGGTATCACCGATCTCAAAAAAGCAGAGAACGAGAACTCTTTTATTGCGGGCGTCTCTACCGGGCTGGGTAGCGCGCTCGAAGGAAATCCATCCCCAGGCCTCGCAAGATTCGATAATGACAATCCAAGTGCGAGCGCACACGTTGTGTTGATGATGATAACCCCCAGCCATCGAGAGGCTGTCTTGAGTGAGAGGTCGGTGGCGATAACTGCCTCAATGATACTAAAGAGAACAAGTGGGATCGCGATTACCTTAATGAGCTGGATGTATGTCTTTCCGACTGCTCCTAGCGGAATGCAGCCGTCACCCCATAGCCAACCAGTGGCGCAGCCTAGCGCCATGGCGAGTAGGATACGCCTCGTAAGAGATTGTCGCTTGTCTATCTGGTGTAGACCCACAAATTATCCCCATCGAGTGGAGCTGCGTAGACAGATCGCGCGCTCGATTCACCACGCAGTTCAGCACAGAGACCCTTGATGGCGCTACTTGCTGCATCACCGCACTCGACAACCAAACTATCGCCCGGATTGATCATCCCTTTAAGTGCCGCCAACGTCAGCGCAGGAGGCTGCACCAACTTCACTCTCTCACTACCCAAGCTGCGATTAAGCTGTTGAGAGGCTGCGTTAAGGCATCGATCAGCTGAAGAGCCGAGCATATGAATCGCCCCTGTCATATGCTGGTCTGTCTTCGCATACTCGATAAGAGGTTTAACAAAACTTATTCGACACGGCATCGCTATAGCGACCTCAGCAAAAGGAGTCGTGGTGATAGCTCGTAGGGATGACTTTCCGAAAACAAGGAATGCGAACACCGCCGCGATAGAAACTAGCAAGCCTGAGCTCGCGCGGGGGGCACAGAGCCGTAGTGTATAAAAAATTCCCAACCCTCCAAGCGCACCAAATGGAAGCATTACTGCAGCACCACGTCGCCACTCGGCAGGCGATGGAACCAAAAGAAACGGCGCTATCATCGTTAGCGATACCGCCACCACTCCAGCTCCGTAGACCAGTGCGTGTCGACGACTCGTCATCATTCGGGTCGAGACAGCCAGTCCGATTAATCCGAATAGCCACCATACTTCACCCGCAGGAAATGGCTGATATTTTCGAACTATCCGTCCAAGATTCGCCGTAAACACCCATGCTAGCTCGCCTACTGACCGTCTCCAGTATACCCACTCTCTCGTTGGCACGCCGCTTACCTGCGGTACATCCGCGATAACTGCTCCATACGTAATCGGCATATCCGGGGTCGAAGCCTCAAGCTCCGGATCAACAAAGTCAGGGCGGCCTGCTCGCACACGGGATATGTCGGGCAGGATGCTGCCCCGAAAGTCTCGCTGGAATACTGCGACATCACCACCATACTGACCAAATACAACAGCGCCTGGGGTAATAAGCGCCGCAGATATCGCCACTACGTAGCTAAGCCTCCCGCGCCTGTCGCGCAGCACCCCCAACAGTAAAACGAGTAGCGCGGCTCCTGCGAAAACAAAGCTCGGCACCCTTGACGGGGCATATGTGTACAATGACAGCGTAAACGCCAGACCAATAAGAAACCCCGTTAGGATGCGCGCAGCAGAACGTGAGGGCGTCCACATCCCTACACACGCACGAGACAAACCCACAAAGCGAACGCGACGGCAAGAAACAGTGTGACGATATTCGTTCCCGTGCAGACCACAAGCAGGATTGATTTCGACCACGCGAGGCCAGACACTAATGCGAATGCCCCCGCATATCCCACCACTCGCGAAACTGCCAGGCTGAATAGTCCAATTGAGATCGCCATCAGATAGACACACGACATCTCGGTGAGAAAATGCGTCGGCACCAACGACGACAAACACCACCGCATGGTGTCAAAAATTGGATTCATGCTAAGAGCCAGCACATCGGCGTATTGGAGACCAAAATGAAGCGACAGCGGCGCTCGAGCAGTCACTGCAAGCGTCTCTGCGATCGCCGTAAATCGCACCTCAGGAAGTGCAATCAAAAAGATATTCAGAGCGAGCATGACACTCAGAAGCCACTCTGCCAGCTGCCAAGGCCTTGAGCTCTGCTGACGTCGGTCACTCCCCCAGGCCGCCATAATCGCAACCGCTATGAAGAGGCCAAGCGTGCCAACTACGTACCCAAGCGAGCCAGATGAATAACTGTCCCCGCGTAATGACAACGCTCCATCGCTCAGTCGAATTACCCCCGCAAAGAACAGCCCAGCAACAACCAAGGGCATAACCAGGGTAATGTAGCGCCTTGGCCCGGTTTGTGTCGCTGCCGTTCGCGCACTAGCTACAAAAAGAGCTCCCACGCTCATCGCCACAATAAGCGAGGGCGGTGCCTCCATGAGGACTTTCCCCACGCTTGTTCGAAATGGCCACGCAGCCAAAGCAAGACGTTGATGTAAAAAAGTGAGCGTTGCCGCCGCTATAACTACAAGGAACCTGACAGAGATCTGGGAGCTGAGCATGAACCTAGTTCACACGCACAGTCTCTGGGTGTCAAGAAACGAAACACATCAACACTCTCGTCATGTATCCCCTCGCGAATGCCCGCCGGGGCAGCTCCAGTGCTCCCCGCTGATATGCCAGAGGGTGTGAAAATCACCGGTCTTTTGAAATACTATCCTCTTTCCCACACACCGCTCGCTGCCGTACAATTTTTTTATGGTAGCTGTGCCCCACCGA
>OMII01000236.1 GCA_900299055.1 Pseudomonadota bacterium
CCAGGAGTCGCTGAATGTACGACTCCTACCAGGCGCTTTGTGTCGACACGCTCATCAATCGAGTACGCGTTTGGAAGATACATTGCAGCGGTCAGAGACATTCCACGGATCTTATCCCCTTCCTGTGTGATTGCGAACATTCCTGCTGGACGCTGCTCCGGTAGGAGCTTTTTGTCGTCTGTTATCTCCCACCGCCAGACACCATGCATGGAGGCAGTGATATCAAATGTTTCAGCGCCGGCCTTAACGTAGCTGGCGAGGTTCTCAACGCGCGGGGCCTCAAAGTCTGCTGCCTGATTCTTAAGCTCGCCCTGTACAGGAGCTCCAAACCAATCAACAGAACGTCCCACGTACTCATGCCCGTCAACTGTGCGCTTAAATCCCATACGCGCAGAAACACTCTTTGTTTTTTCATCTTTTGCGTCAGCACGAACGCCGATCGCCGAGATACCAACTTCCTGGAGAGTCTTTATTTCGTCGGATTGACTTACGCCATCTCGATTGTGATCAAACCAGAGGGCTATCGACGCAAGCTCCTTGCCCTCGAGCCATCCGTTTTTCTTCTCTGTGTCTAGCGAGGCAAGTGCGGCATACCCGTCCTTCCACTTCTTCCCAAATGTGTGATTTCCGAACAACTGCTCTGAGCTGTCTATGACTTTCTTTCCGGCAGGGTCGTAGACCAGAAGTGGTGTCATACTCGATGCTCGCCAAAGCATCGTCTTTCCCTTGCTGTCTGGACTGAGAGGAAACTTTGTATACGAAACTATCTGATCGATGTTCACGTCATCAGTCCAGAGAAGTGAAACAGGCGAGGCAAACTCGTGATAATGATAATATAAGACGCCACAACCAAGCTGTTCTCGTAGCGCCACCATCCATTGAGGTGCTGGACCACAACCACCGCTTGCGTGACGTCGAATAAATGCCGAGTTAGACCAAATGTCGGTCGAGACACCAAATACATTCGCTGTGCCCTGATAGACTTGCTGGGGCCCCCATCCTCTAAGAATATTGGCGACACAATTATCTATATCTCCGTTTGACCAGCGCGAGACGAGTGCAGCGCTAACATTTGAGGGACTACACTGCCTCATCGCCCATGATAGACAGCTACTATGCTGGTCAACGTCGGCAACCGACTGAAAAGCGACCCCAACACCCGTGGGCTGAATCTGATACAGAGAGCTTGTCTGTGTCTGAGCGGGCCATTTAGTCGGGTGAAACGTTATAGTGTTGAGCTGCACCATATTATAAAAAATATCTTGGCAGATCGCTCCCGATGTTTTGCAGATGCCCTCCGGTGGATACATAAACGTGTTGGGACAACATCCATCCGAGTTCTTTGCAACTCCACACCCACAACCGAGGTTGGTCTTTCCTGAAAACGCAACGCCATCGCACCCAATGCATGAGGAATTGTCGAAGCATTGTCGACAAACATATGAAGAGGGGCCAGGCTTGCCGCATCCACAGCCAAGATTTCGCTCGCTCGAGCCGCATCCACAACCGTAATCAAAGCTCTGGCCATTACATCCGCACGGACCATAGCCATTTGACTTGACTGGAGCAGGATTGCCGCATCCACATCCTAGGTTATTGCACGGCTCCCCCTCGCGTTGCGCACTTACCGGAGTGGCATTAGAAAGCAGGCAAATACCCGCTACTATTAACGCGCGCAGAGTGTGGGATACATCACGTTTCATGCACCGCCCTCGCTTGCGCTTCCGTTAAGGAAGTCGCCTCCATTCTCTACAGCGGAAGTCGGAACTACCGCGAACAACCTTAAGTCAATTATGCAACACAGCTATGTATACCCGACCTGCGTACAGAGACTTATCAGGACTCCCCGTCTCCTGACTCCTAAAAGTTCGTAGAGCACAGCGAAACATCAAATAAGAGCTCCCTAGGGCAATTTCTTTATGTGCCCGGCGATCACTTGAGCTAGCGACGCTACGAGCGAACTCAAAGCCTTGGCTCTGGCTCCTGGCGTCTCCTCGCTTACGTGTTCAGAGAACTCCGAGATAACAGCAGCTCCTGTCAATGAGTCAGTCGCTACACTCCATCGAACTCGCAAACGGGCTACACCATCTGCTGCTGCGTCAAAGCCGAGCACCTCCACTCGTAGTGTTTGAGCTCCTGCTTGTCCGAATGGAGAATCTGCTGCTGTCACATTGGTGCTCGCTAACTCTCTTGATAAATCATCTAAGAGCACCCGTCGGAAATTTGCGTCTAAGTCCTCCGCCCACCGCTCAAACTCATCTCTTCTAACTTCAATACCCTCTGCCACAACTGACATCCGCGGGTCGAGAAGATAAGCAGGAAACGTCAGTGCAGCGAGGGCAACACGTGGCCCTTGCGCAGATAGCGCACTAGAAGGGCTCCCCTGAGTGGTCGGAGCAAGTATAAAAAATCGAGGTGTGGGAGAGCGAAAGCAACCGCTAACGGTTGCGAGCGTGCAGATCACTAACGCGCCATATCCGAGTCGTCTCATACCTACTCCTATCGCTTACCTCGTAATAGTGATTCTGGATGCTGCTCTAGAAAATCAGCGAGCCGACGAAGTGCCCGCGCTGAAGAGGCAACTTCATCAACAGCGCTCGATGTTTTTGATACCAGCGGCTGTGTTTGTCGCACCGTTACCTCTAATTCTGTCAGCGTTTGAGAGAGCTTTCGAGTCGTGTCTTGAACATTTGTAGCCAGTGTCGCACTTCTGGAATCAAGATTAGCAACGGTTACTTTAAGCTCTGACAACAGAGAATTTATGTTCGTGAATGTGCCCCCTACCTGGCCCGAATCGAGAAGATCTTCGATCTTAGAGATTGCAGAAACAGTTTTTTTCGCGAGATCGGCGAGCGGAATTTCTTGTAGGGTTTCCTGTAATTTCTCAAGTGGTGATGGAGCTGTCGGTATCTCTGGATAATCATCGTCTGGTGTGGCCATACGCCGTACTGGCACGTTTGGCATGAAGTCTAGCTGCACAAAAAGCTGCCCTGTCACGAGGCTATCGAGTGCGAGCTGCGCTCGCAGCCCTCGATCGACAAGCCGGGTCACAAGGTCGGGCCCTCCGAACATCGAAGCTGCAGACGCTTTAGACTTCAGCCCGACTACAGAATCAACATCGAGCTCGATCAGCACAGGAATAATTAATTCATCACGCTCCTGCTTGTAGACAATCGACACGTCTTTAACTTTACCCACTCGCGCACCACGAAAACTAACTGGGGCACCAATAGTCAGTCCTTTTACCGATCCGCTAAAAAAGGAAATATAGGTGCGGGTGTCCTCAAAAAGTCTACCACGACCGAAAAATATGACTGCTGTGACAGCTACAAACACCGCTCCTACTACAAACAGTCCAATTCTCGCGTATCGTGGTTCTTGTGCCATATCGTATGTTACGCCTCTCGCTCGCCGCGGGTCAGAAATTTTATTATCCGAGGATCACGCGAATTTCGCAGGAGCTCTTCAGGTGCTCCGGTAGCAATCATAGTCTTTGAGTCAGCGTCTAAAAATACAGAGTTTGTGCCAATCGCAAAAATACTCGGTAGTTCATGAGTTACTACCACGATAGTCGCTCCTAACCCTCGATTGAGCTCGATGATGAGATCATCAAGAAGCTTGGAACTAATCGGATCGAGCCCTGCCGATGGTTCGTCAAAAAAAAGAACCTCTGGGTCGAGGGCCATGGCGCGCGCCAATCCTGCTCTCTTCTGCATACCGCCACTAATCTCGGATGGATAGTAATCCTCAAATCCAGAAAGCCCCACGAGCGCCAGTTTGTACGAGACTATCTCTTCAATTTCTTGCTCTGAATAGAGCGTATACTGCTGCAGCGGCATGGCAACATTTTCAGCAAGTGTCATTGAGGTCCACAGAGCACCTTTCTGATAGAGAATGCCTGCCCTACGCAGTAGTGACTCTCGCTCGGCTACGGGAGCGTCCCAAAAACTTACTCCATCGTACAACACTCGCCCTACCGTTGGCGTGATGAGACCGACTAGATGCTTCAGAAGCGTGCTCTTCCCGCAACCACTTCCACCCATGATAACAAACACATCCCCACGCTTTATCTCAAACGTGAGGTCTTTCTGAATAAGAAAGTCTCCGTACTTCATCGTGAGATTCTCAACGGAGATATGTGATTGCGCGTCGTCCACTATCACACTCCAGCTAGTTCGGTCATAAAGGCAAAAAGAGCGTCGGATAGAACGATCGCAACGATTCCAGATACCACTGCCGACGTCACCGCCACTCCCACCGCCGACGCACTGCGCCCGCAACGGATCCCACTTAAGCACCCAGCGATCGCGATTAACACGCCAAATACGCAACTTTTAAATACCCCAAGCCACACGTCAGACAGATGGACCGCTGTCGCCGCCTGATTAAAATACTGCACTAGCGAGATATCGAGCGTAAGCGAAGACACCACTGCACCACCAACGATGCCGAGTGTATCCGCATAAAGGCAAAGAAGAGGCATCATCACAACGAGCGCTATCACACGCGGAATAACAAGATACTGCATCGGGGAGATGCCGAAGGTCTTCAGCGCATCGATCTCCTCATTCACCTGCATCGTTCCGAGTTGTGCAGCAAAGGCAGCTCCCGTCCTGCCCGCCATGATAACCCCTGCCATGACAGCACCCATCTCTCGAAGCATTGCAACACTGACCAGATTCGCCACAAAAATCTGAGCTCCAAATTGTCGGAGCTGCTGCGCTCCAATGAAGGCGAGAATAACGCCAACCAGCGTACTAATCAGCGTTACAATCGGTAGCGCCCCTGGCCCACACTCGTCAACAATCTTCCAGATATCTCCAACTGGAACCCTGGCGTTGCGCCGAAAGAAACTCCAAAGCGCGACTAACAACTCACCTACAAACGATAGCCAATCTTGCAGGTCAGCATAGATACCCACCGCAGTTCTTCCGATCACGGACAGGAGTGGTTCTACTCGCTGTGTTCTTCGCGCCCCTGCTCGCTCAGGAACAGAGAGCGCTAGCCCAATCTGCCGCGTGATTCGCTCCGGCATGGATTCACAGGAGAGGGAGACTCCGCGCCGACCACACGCCCGCGCGACAACAAATATCCAGGCAAGTAGTCGGGAGTCGGTATCTATAATGTTAGAACCAAGCAGCACAACACGAGCACCTTGCAGCATCATGCCTATTTCGCTCACAACCCGAGCGGCATCAGTGGTCGGTTGCACCGTCGTCGGCGCCGGGTAGATAGTTATCTGTAATGAACCATCAGAGAGGCTCTGATGCTGAAGGATAAAGCCCATCGTTGGTGTCGCGGCAGGGTTAGAGTGGCCACTCATAGGCGACCACGCCCGCTTACGCTACACGGGGCTGAGATTTGTCGAAACTGGAAATCATCGAGGATTGAGTCTCTCAGAGCTTACGGCTGTAGACTCACAGCACTTCCGTAGCCAGGCAGCGAGCGAAGCCGTAAAAGTCTCCGCTCGGTGCCTTCATCACATCAAGCTACATTAGCATTACGCCGCACCAGTGTACGGCGTACAGCAGACGAACTGATTGACCACATTAGGATCTGGACAACAGTCCTTTTGGGTATCGCGGCAAAACGGCACTCCGGTACCACCATCGCAGCTACCACTTCCAGGAGGCTGAAAGATGTAGTCAGCAGGGGGTGGCTGGGTAAATATATAACCACTACCCGGAGGCGCGACGTAGGTGTACGTCTGGCCACCGATACCTCCTCCGCCGATTGTGTCTGAGATCGGCGGATCAGTAAGGTTAATTCCTCCTATTATTGCACCAGTACCTCCACCACCAGTCACGGGGGGTGGGTCTCCAGGAATCGCCTCTGGGGTCTCCGCGTATTGTTGTGCTTCACTCGCAATCGGCTCAATACCCAGCGAAAGTATCAGCGCGGCTAATGAGAGTGATGTAGTCGTTCTATTTCTCTTTTGTATCTGAGCCATACCGTTCCCTAAACTTTTCTATGGCTCCCTGTCCCACCAGTACAATCGGTGAGTAGGACAAAAAACTTTACCGGTATTTCAGGGAACGGTCGTCTTTTGGATGACGCCGCGTCACTTGCGAAGTTCCTCTAGGAATACCTCGCAAGGACGCTTCGAGAACGCTTTATACGGTCCTACTGGTTAGAAACCGCTATTCACGCAACAGACAAGCGGCTTTCCATCAGTGTCCACGCAACACTCTGAGACCAGACCACACGTCCAGGTTCCACCGAACTGACAGTGCTCGTTCGTCGGCGGAAGGATGTCGTAAGAACCGGGAACCGGGGTCGGCGTATCTACTGGTGTATCGTATGGAGCCGGAGTATCGGTTGCTGTGGCAGTCGGAGTTGGAGTGGGAGTGGCCACGGTTCCTCCGGGGGGCCCGACAATGGCTCCCGTACCGCCTCCTGTGCCATCGCCACCGATGATAGTGCCACCTATAATTATGAGCTCATCGCCCGGATTGATCTCTGGGTTTTCCGAGAGCATCTGTGCCCTCGCGGGCATCTGAGATGGTGCTATCAAGAAGATAGTCGCTAACAACGTGAGTGAAGTTACCGAGCGCTTATACAGTATATGAGCCATACGCTTGCCTTAGTCGTAACGGCTCTCGGTCCCACCTGTGACATCGGCGGAAAGTAGCTTGGCCTTGAGTACTTTTTTCGAGTCGGCGCTGTTTTTTTGAATTTGGGGTTATTTGCCTGAAAATATTGACGTACGACCAGAACATTCGAGCGGCCATACGAAGCGTCAGTCTTCAGTGCTGGGCACGTGAAACCCTCTCGTGCAGAAATCAGAACAAACTACACAGACCTTTAGTAGTTAGCCCCTATCAGCAATTCCTCTATCGATAAGTTTAGAGCCTTCGCTAATTTCGCGATCGCTCCGATGCTTATGTTCTGCTTTCCATGCTCTACGGCGCTGATGTAGGCGCGGTCTAGATCTGAGGTCGCCGCAAGCTCCTGCTGACTAAGCCCACGGATCTTTCGATACTCGTGCACCGAGTGTCCAAGCTTGCGAAGAAACAGCCCCAATGAGTTCTCTGGATTTAAGATCCCACACACTTGTCGTGCGAGAATCACCGCCTCTTGAGGATCATTAGAGAACGCGTCAGCGCCTACCTCTTGCGCGAGCACCGGCTGATTGATGAATGCCGCACCACCGATCATCACCTTGGGCGGCTCTGGTAATTTACGAAGCTGCGCCACCAAGTCCTTTGCTACAGGAACCAAGGTCGTGAGTGAACACGACACACAAACCAAATGTGCTCCTCGCTCCTTTGTGTACGGAATCATGTGGTCAGTGGGGATATCAGCTCCGAGAAAATCAACCTCCCAGCCATCTACCACCAAAAAGTCCGCAACAGCTTGAGCCCCAATGAAATGCTGGTCGCCTTCTACCGAACTCACGACCGCTTTTAACCCAAGCTTGAGGCGCGTCTTTAGCATTCCCCGCAGACGCGCCACCTCACGCAATGTTATCTGCGTGGCGATGTGTTCCTGTGGAATGGTTACCTCGCCTCGATGCCACCGAGCGCCGATATCAACCTGCGCGGGCATAAGAACCTCAAGATAGAGCTTGGATGGTATCACCCCCGCAGCGAGTCCCTGGTCGATTACTCTCTGCGCCTGCTCAGCGCTGCCAGTGAGAATCGCCGCTGTGTAGCTTTCTTTGAGTTTCTGAACACTTTCGGCTGGCATACGGACTCCTTTGCATAAATCCCACACAAGGATATCACGTGATGCATAAAAGCACCACTAAATAGACTTTTGCTGCTCATATTCAGCAGGCCTGCTAACTAAGTCTTGATAACTACCTAAAAACACTATACCAGCCTATTCCCGACCATTAGCCCCTCATTGCTATGTAACCTTCTGATAAAAATAGTGAATACCCTTTAATGACATGGACAACCGAGCACAGCACTTGCAGACCCTGGGGCTTCCGCCGGAGGCGACCTGGGATGAAGTCACACAGGCCTATAAGGACCTGATGAGAGTCTGGCACCCCGTCAGGTTTCAGAATGACGATCGCCTGAGACGTAAGGCAGAGAGTGAGGCTCAACGCATCAACCACGCCATGGGCGAGCTCAAGAAGCTGGGGAAGAATCCAGCGCCACGTCGCGCGGCAACTCCTGCCGCCTCGCCGAAAAGCGCACCAAATCCTGAGCCTCGCCGATCACACGCAACCTCTCACGAACACACAGAGCAGAGGCCCAACAGTAAAAGCCGCACAAACCAGACTCAGTTCGCCATTGCGCCGCTCAAGCTTCGACAAAAACCAAGTATCTCAATCAGTCGATTCATCGCTGCCTCGATCGTCTTTTACCTCGCAGCAGCCGCACTCTTACTAGACCAACACACCCCGTTCCAGCACAGTTTCGAGGCGATAGTAGCGTTTGTGAGCCTCGATGTGGCGATTCGAAGCCTACTCCTACTCTTTATTACAAAGCCGCTTGTTGTAGTCGATCGCGCTGGTGTGTACCTCCATCGATGCGGCAAGCTCTCCTGGACTGACATAGAACGCGCATGGCCAATTCTTCAATCGCGCACTGTAAGCCTCTACGTTCGACTCTCAGCACGCTATCTCAAGAGCCGCCCATGGCCTGTTCGCTTGTGGCTACGGATGACGTCTGCGATCACATCAGCTCACGTACGAGTGTCATTTAACGGTCTCACGGGCGATGCCATTCAAGTGGTAAACGCCATGCGTCTCCAACAACTTCACGATTACGTTCTCGTAGAGGACGCTCAACCCAAGGTCGCTCTTCGAGCCCGCCTGGCGCATTTGACCTGCATCATATGTGCAGCCACCGTCGCCGTTCGCTGCCTCATAAGCCCCGAAATCACCCCTCTCGATTATGCTCCATACATGATTATATTCGCCCTGGGCCGTACCGTGGATGTCGTTACCCGGCTGGCCTCATCAAGAGACACTCGCTAAAGGAGCGTCGTGGAGTGCTGTTTAACTGACTTCATAACGAACCAAAAAACGACCTCTCGCATCTAATTGAAAGTACCTCTGGATCGAGGTATAACCTCCCCAGGTGCCGTCCTAGCTCAGTTGGTAGAGCACTTCATTCGTAATGAAGGGGTCGTGGGTTCGACTCCCATGGACGGCTCCATCCTTCGCCTCCTGCGGAGGGCTACGGCTGGCAAGACTCCCCCTCGCTACTCAGCCGACACCCTGCGATAAAAGGGTAGATCAGCCACGAAGTGCCTCTAGACGCGCTATCAGCCTGAAACCTCGTCCTTAAGTCGCCTCAGTGCGCAAAGTCACCATATCGATCCTCGGCAACCCGATTCGGGGCTTGATAGGTACTACTCCATGCAAGGCACGCAAGCACAGAAAACTCGCAAGGGCACGCCCGTTACGCTCAATGAATCCGTGCGAGGACAAGTCGCTACTCTTTTGTCGGAGGTCTCTGCGCCTACAGGCATGAACGATCATCGCAGAGCGCTGCATGAACAGCTTGTTAAGCTAGAAAACGCACAGGCAGCCGACAGCACTCAACTAGTAGCAATGGTCAGGAGAGTTCTCGGAGACATTAACAACATAGCAAGGTCACCAGACAAAGAGGAGCGGCCACTGAAGGTGCGAGCGATTGCTCTCGCCAATCAGGCGATCGGAGCTCACAGTGCGCCACAACGCAAGGAAGGCGATAAACTTCAACATGAACGCAACGACAAAATTATTGAAATATCCGCTGGTGACACGAAGAGGTTTCTGAAATGGCTCCAACAGGAACTATCCGCACCGACCGCCAAGGACTGGAACACCGTCAACCTCGCTACTGCTTGCTATGGGCTGAGCAAATGTCACGACAAGGATGCTCAAGGGCGCGGCAGCCCAGCCTGGTACACGATGGGAGCTGATGCCTTAAAAACCGCCGAGCTCCTCGCTGAGCATCTCGCCAACCGCTGCAAAACTGAATCTTGCAGCGCACACTCTGCGATGACGTTATGCAGGACACTGCCACATATTGTAACCGCGCTCTCACTCAGCCGAGGGCTCTCGGGAGACCTGGACGCCCGATTTATCAACACACTCACATCGATTATTGAACACTCACATGAAGATATGGAGAGGCAATTTGTTATCGACAAAGTATTCCATCCTCTCTCCGAAACAAGATCGTTCTACCTGTCAAGCGCTGGGGCAACAGCGCTGTGTCACTACGCAGAAACGCTCCACAATCGCCTCTCAGCGAAGATAGACTTTGATATGGTGAGAGGAGTCGGCGACAGCTTTCGCTCTCTGCGAGGAATTTCATCCTGGTGCGACTCACCAGAGAATCAGCAGTCGCTGCACGCCACTCTCAAACTTTTCAATGATCGTCTGGAAAAGGCGCATGGAGCTATCGACTCAAAGGGAGTTACAACCATCCTCGGTGGTATCAAAGGAATTGATTATGGGAAGCTCGAAGAGCCTGCTCTTAGCGAAGCGGCTCGAACACTTGCTCTTGTTACATCAAAATTACGAAGGATGGAGGGCGAGCTCAACTATCAGGCCGTTGCAGCTGCGATCTACTCCCTTGGAGTCGCAACCGATGTGCGATCAGGGCCGATTCAGGTCGCTACGACTCGACTACTCAAAGTCATCGAAGAGAAACTACCGACCACTCCACCAGCAACCTTACTTGATCTCGGACGAGTGTGCTCTTCCCTCTACACACTTCGCCCCGTAACCGAAGTCTACAAACAACTTAAGGATGTCCTCTGGAGACGAGTTGACCGAACCAATTTCAACGCTATGGACATATCCGGGGATAACAGAGATCTCGTCACGGCATGGAGCATGATTCATCAGGCCTATGCAGTTTATGAATCAAAGCCCCCTTCTAGCCTGCTACGGAATCTCGGTCTTGTTAAACACGCAGTCGACGCACAAGCGAACAAACCGCCCAGCGCTGGCGAGGTTCGAGCTCGAGAAGTCCTTTCGTGCGTCCCAGAGATTGCCCTACTCCCAGCTGCGACAACACTCGCAGGGTTCGATCTAGACATCGCAGGCAAGCGAATCGACAACAAACGTGGGGTCAACTTCGAGATCGATGGCCCACACCATCGAGAGCCCGGTCAACGACGATCCGATGGGATTCGAGACAAATTCATAAGGCGAAACCTAATTGAGGTTGTTCGCATCACCGACACGACATCGGATCGAGAAATTGTCACCGCACTCTCTCGCCACGGATTTACAGTTGATGAGGCAAAGCTAGCTGCACTGCGCGCTCCATACGCCATTACCGCATAGCAGCGACGCAGAAAAAGCCCTTTCCATTGTCATAATTCTCTGGTTTTTGCCGTCGTTTTTTGGCACAACCATGGATACGTTTTAGTTCAATGTGGCCGTGAATAATCTAGCTGACGATACCGATCTCGATTCTACCCAGGCTTCGCTCCCTGAAAAGGTGCTCCCCCCGCCCTTAAAGTGGGCCGGCGGTAAGCGTTGGCTCCTGCCATCACTGGCTCCACTTTTTGAGAGGTATCGTGGCAGACGTCTTGTAGAGCCGTTCGCTGGTGGCATGGCAGTAACCCTTGGGCTTCTCCCTGAGCGAGCCCTTATCAACGACGTCAACCCTCATCTGATCAACTTCTACAATCAGATTCTGCAAGGACTGCACATTGCTGAAAGTGATCTCGTCAACGAGAGAGATTTTTACTTCTCTCGTCGCGCGCGGTTCAACACCTTGATTGAGGCCAAGCAATCAAACACCATGGAGTCCGCAGCGCTCTTCTACTATCTCAACCGCACCGGCTTTAATGGGCTATGTCGTTTCAACTCTCACGGGCTCTTCAACGTACCTTTTGGTAGGTACAAAACGATTAATTACATCAGAGATTTCACTCACTATACATCCCGATTCGCCCGCTGGAGCTTTACCTGCCAAGACTTTGAAACACTCGACGTGCACCCGGATGATTTTCTGTACGTAGATCCGCCATACGACGTACAATTCACAAAGTACTCCAAAGAGGACTTTACATGGCACGATCAGGAGCGACTTGTTGCGTGGCTTAGGAACCTTGCAGCGCCGATGGTAGTATCGAATCAGGCAACGGAGCGAATTGTTGAGCTCTACACGAAATCAGGCTTCACTGTCCGTACGGTCTCAGCTCCGCGACGAATCTCGTGTAACGGCGATCGCGAGCCGGCTTCCGAGATGATAGCCACGAAGAACCTCTAAGTGTACCGCCCAGATTATATCTCGTTGAAACAGAGGCTTGGGGCTAACCCCAATAAATTACTTTCACGTCCCACTTGGTCTGTGTTATCCTTTTGGTAAGGGTTTTTCTGATAGGAGTTTACTATACAGATCAGTTCCTCCATCGTAGCTAGCGAACTCGCGACAACACCTCACTCTCGTTTGTCGCTTCACCCCCTGCTGACACATTCCTTGACCAGACTCTACAGTACCACCGCAGGCAGCCTTGCAGAGTTGTGCTGTTGGCTACTCGGTTTGCTGGATGTCGCCATCCTTGCCAACCAACCGACTTTCGCTGTAGTACCCGTACTAAATAAAACCACCTACTATGGAGGATCCCGCACACTATGATGAAAGATAACCTCGCGCTGGTTGTTAAGGATGAAGCAGACTCGCTATCGATAGTTAAAAGAGTCGTCAGTGCCTGTGAGGAAGTGAAGGGAAAAGATCTCTCCATTCTCGACGTCCGGTCGTTATCTGATTTCGCGGATTTCTTCGTTATAGTCTCCGGTCGCTCAGACCGCCAAGTTCAGGGAATTACCAACCGAGTGATTGAAGAACTCCTGCGCTCCGGCGCTCGACCGCTCTCGGTCGAAGGATACGAGGATGGCCAGTGGGTACTCGTCGACTGCGGCGACGTGGTGGTACACGTGTTCTATGAAGAGAATCGAGAGTTCTATGATCTCGAGAGTCTGTGGATGAGAGCCAAACGCGTTTCACTCTTGGGCGAAGTGGCGTAACAACCCATCTCCTCCGATCTTGTTGGGCGAATACTTGAGAAATTAGTTCATACTTTGCATATGAGTGCGCAGCCATTCGGATGCGCATTTAGTGCGTCATTCGTGTTTTAATTCGCCCGCGACCGTCCAATTCTCAACAAGTTACGACTCGCGGATTCTGCCGTCCCCTTGTTCAGGAACGGCCATCATGGCACCATTCGGAGGCATTAATTAGTGAAAGGTATGCTATGTATCACGGCGACGCGACGGTAAAGAATGACTTTGAGTGGATCAACCTGATCAAGCAGGGTGCCTTTTGGGCCGTCCACATCGCGTGCATCATGGCGCTCTGGTTCGGTGTTAGCTGGGTTGCCGTTGGAGTCTGCTTCGTCCTCTATGTCATCCGGATGTTCGCCATCACGGGCGCCTACCACAGATACTTCTCGCACCGTTCATATGAGACGAGCCGTGTATTTCAGTTCATGCTTGCTGTGCTCGGTTGCACCGCAGCGCAGAAGGGCCCGATCTGGTGGGCATCACACCACAGACATCACCATCGTCACTCGGACACTCCGGAGGACATCCACTCACCGATCGTTCAGGGCATCTACTTTGCCCACGTTGGTTGGGTGTTGAGCTCACAGTTCATCGAGCCACGACTTGAGCTCGTCAAGGACCTTCTTAAGTTTCCAGAGCTGCGGCTGTTAGAGAAGTTCAACCTCCTTCCGCCGATTCTTCTTGCAGTAGGAACTTTTTTCCTCGGAGTATGGCTTGAGCACGCCTATCCACAACTCGGCACAAATGGAATGCAGATGCTGACATGGGGCTTCTTTATCAGCACAGTCCTCCTCTATCACGGCACGTTCTGCATCAATTCATTTACTCACTTGATTGGAAAGCGTCGATTCCCTTCTACAGACCACAGCCGAAACCACTGGCTGCTTGCCCTTATCACCCTCGGAGAGGGATGGCATAACAATCACCACTACTACCCTGGCTCTGAGAGACAAGGATTTTACTGGTGGGAGATCGACGTGTCTCACTACATCCTCAAATCACTCTCGCTGTTTGGAATCGTCTGGAATCTGCGGGTACCCCCTGAGCGTGTATACGCTATGGCCGGCAAACTCTCGTAAGAGACAGCTACTCACACGCTCTAGAGCAGCACAGAACTAACACCGACCGACGCTTCCAGCTGAGAATACTGCCTGCGCGCTATCATGGGCGGATGTAGGAGCCTCTGATAGCTTGGCACCAAGAGCTACCCGAGATAGCTCATCGAGATAGCGGAAAACCTACCTCATGAGTGAGGCGAGGAGAGTCGGGGTGGCTATGCCCACTCCGCGCCGACAAGCGATTCGTAAAGCGTTTTGACTTTGTCGGTCCATACATCTCCTAGCTGCTCCCGGGAACTCGGAGCCTGGGCGTCGAATGGCGTCCAGGTTTTTACCGCACTCTGGTATGTCCGAGACCTCGCCTTACATAACCTCTCGAGATATCCGAACTATCCACTCTCCCTTCCTCTTTATTGCAACTGTCCTCGTTCTTTACCTGAGTGGCAGAATCCTGCAGCCTTTCGTCTCGCCTCTTACATGGAGCATCGCTTTTGCCATTCTGTTAACGCCACTAGCAGACCGCATCAACGCTAGGATTCGCGAACGAGCGATCACCGCAACTATTCTTACATTATGCGTAGGACTAGGAATTACTCTTCCCGGCCTTTGGTCGGCACACGTCCTGTTTGACGCAGCGATTTCTGGCGTCTCAGCTATTTTGCCGATGAGCATTAGTCAACTTAAACGGCACTATCCGGAGGCGAGCGCCGCGATAGAATCGATTGAATCTACGTTTCAGATATCAGCTTCTCTTGGGGCACTTCTACAAACTCTCGGCCAACAAACGCAAACAATCCGCGCTATGTCGCTGTGGGGCGCTGTGTCCCTTCTACTGACGCTATTTACCCTCTTTTACCTTATCAGAGATGGAGAAAGATTTTTGAGCCGGATTGGGCCGTTTCTTCCTCTCTCCTCTGATGAGAGGGAACTCTTATACAATCGAATCTCTGATACGATTCACGCCACTCTTTTTGGCTCCGTCGTCGTGTCTGCAATGCAAGGCTTCTTGGGCGGAGTGCTCATGTGGTGGCTCAATTTACCTGGAGCCGCACTATGGGGCCTCATCATGGGGCTTCTGGCTCTTGTCCCATATCTTGGAGCTTTTGTGGTGTGGATGCCATTAGCTGCACTCTTTGTGATTCAGGGGCACTGGCATGACGCAGCTCTGACCACGCTCTGGGGGATGATCGTAATCGGACTATCCGATAATATTCTCTATCCAATCCTTGTCGGGAAACGGCTGCGCTACCACTCACTCCTTGTATTTTTCTTTTTGGTCGGCGGAGTTTGGTACTTCGGCGCTGCTGGAATAATTCTCGGACCCGTAATTCTAGCGATCGTTGATACTACTATCGATCTATGGAGAGGAAACGCTCGCTCCGCTTGACCCGGCGTACCACTGCGGTACGCCGGTCATTTATGTGAACTAGTTGCTTAATGTGCCGCTGCTCCCTCTGACGCAGCTGAGCGACCCTTCGAGGTAGCCTGTTCAGGTAGCACTCCAAGTTTTATTGGGATTCGCCTGGCACGCTCTCGAACCTCTGCAGTTTTCGGGGCTATCACCGTCAAAACACCACGGTCAAAACTTGCCTGAATTTGATCTTCTTGGACCTCACTGCGGAGCGGAATGCGACGCTCAAACGATCCGTATCGGCGCTCCTCCCAGCGACCACGGCCCCGCGGATACTCACGACGCTCTTCTTCCTTCTTCTCACCTCGAAGAATCAGCACACCTGGCTCATACATAATCTCTACATCACTCTCTTGCAGACCTGGCAGCTCGGCGTACACTCGAACCTCGCGATCGTTCTCATCCACATCGACTTGAGGTGAGAAAGTAAAAGGTGCCGACAACAGGGGCTCCTCTATGTCCTGTAATAACGAGTCCATGACGCGTTGAAAGTTACGCGGGATCGGGAACAATTCCTGACCCAGCAGTCTTCTTCTCAAAGGGAATTCACTTCGAAACATGATTGCCTCCATAAAGGTTTAAAAGCCCGCTCGCTTGGGTAGGAGGTGCTATTCGATACGATAAGGCGCCCCTTACAGGATCGGCATTCGCTCACGCTCTTGCCGTTACGCCCTCCGTCTACACCTGCCACCTCAAGACGAGCGGGAGACGCCCACATTGGTGGGAGTCTGGAAACAGAGTAAAGAGCTGCGACCTAAACTCTAATGACCGAGGACAGTCTGAGTACGGCAAGAGCTGTCCAAAACAGATTACCGCCTGCGAGCTCAAGCTATTTTCTGAGCCCAGCACCTCTTCGATTTGCGCTATTTGCGAGAAGCCTTGGAAGCAAACGCAACGTTAGTCTGCCAGGCTGATCCGATTTTCACGCTGGCACGACAAACACCTCTCATAGAGAGGGTAGTCTTCCTTCGACGAAAGCAAGGTAAGCTTTCCGCCGCAAGCGGCACATACGGTAGAGGCTCCAACAATCGACGTGGTAATACGGTACGTTCGAATCACAAAAAACGGCGTGAGTAGCACCATAAGCGGAACAAGGATAAAATGAGCGCCCGGAATGGTGAGACACACAAGCGCAATGCAGATACAGATCCCAGCGGTCTTGGTAGCCCGCTTTGCCCGTGCTTCTTTGCTAAAGCACGCCACCTCCAGAGTTCCATGAACAGTCCGTTCGCCGTTTACTACCTTTACTGATTTGCTAACTACCTGAGTGGTCATAGAGCGCGCTCCTTGATTGGATTAACGGGCCTCACTATGGCAGAGTCTAGCTCGGTTTTTACCGTCGCGGGAGTAGAATACCGCCTCTCTGGGTGCAGACAGGGCTATGTTCTCGCCGTTTATGTTCGCCATGCACGCGTCTATAGTCACAGAAGAAGATAACGGTACGTTAAGACTCGATCCTCGAGCGATTTCACCAGCAGAGTTTTATCTGCGCGCGTCAACGGCTGGAATTTCAGCGGAGGTCGCACGCCGCTGGGCAGGAGCAGTCATCGGCCGGGGCGAGCGTGACGCTGCAGAGATCATGAAAAGCGCTCACATCTCGAAACGCTACTCCGACCATGTCGCAACACCCCCCAACCTCACGCTACAGAAACATGTATCATCGTCAGTTGATGGCTTTCAGAAACTTCTCTTCTCCACCAGTGACGGCCTTGCAATTGAAACAGTCATCATCCCACTGCACAAAGAAGGGTCTGTCACACTGTGCGTATCGTCTCAGGTCGGATGTGTTATGGGCTGTGCTTTTTGCGCTACTGCCAGAATGACAACGAGGCGAAACCTTACTTCTTGGGAAATTCTCGATCAATTCATTCAGGCTAGGTCACTTGTTGCTCTGCAGGGTCGTCGGGTCACTGGTGCTGTGTTTATGGGCATGGGAGAACCTTTTCTGAATTTCTCTAATGTACTCAACGCCGCCGATTGGATGCGCCATCCTCTTGAGAATTCCATCAGTGGAAAAGCGATTACGATAAGTACAGTTGGGCTCACGCAAGAGATCGATCGATTTACAGACCTCAACCTGCCTTTTCGGCTCTCAATTAGCATTGGCGCGGCAACCGACGAGAAGCGTCTAAAATTAGTGCCTGTGGCTGCCCGCACACCGATTGCGCGCGTCATGGAATCGGCCAGACGCTACGCACTCGTGAGAAAAGATCGGGTAAATATCGCATATGTCTGCGTGCGTGGAGAAAACGTCTCCGAAGAGGACGCTGTAGCTCTCGCACAGCTGATAGGTGACACCCCCGTGCGGCTCGATCTTATCGATGTAACTGATACATCCGGCCGATTTCATCCACCAACCGAACCCGAGCTGCGGGCCTTTAGAGACGCTCTTGCTGCTCACCTACGCCAGCCAGTCGCCCGGCGATACTCTGGTGGTAAAGACATTCAGGCTTCCTGCGGATCTCTTGCTGGAGCGGCATAGACTTCCTGGGTTGGATTAGTGCTTCGAGAAGTGGTAATAATTCGATTGAAGGAAGTTGCTCGTTAGAATCGCCATGAATACACCCCAAATCGATCAGAAAAAGACAGGAGACGACCTTCCGAAGGCAAAACTTTCTCCTGGCGATGACGGCTTCCAAAGTTTCTCCGCAAGAGCGCGCGGTCTAACTCTGTCACCCGACGACCTGACAGCGTTGCATCAAAGGCAACTTCTGGAAGAGTTCTTCGAGAGCGCACGCGGAGACACCAACCAACAGAGATGATCAGCCCGACTCTTCCCTAGCACTCCACTTCCGCGTGAGGGGGCAGGGCGTTGTGCAGAACATCATGCTCCAACCGCTGCCACATCAGGTATCGCTTGCGGCGATCTGGGCGCTCGCACACAAAACATCTGTCGGGGGCCTCTGTATTGTAATCTCGAAACTCTCCCTTTCCGCACGCTGACAGCATGGCAGCAAGAGCCACCCCACGGGCCCCGGCTTCCTTTGCTTGGAGACGGCGTAGTGTATGCCCAGAAACATCCGCAACATACTGCATGAGATAATCAAGCTCGGAACCACCACCCGCGATATCTATTTCCGCTGGAAAATTCTCTCCGAGCAGCTCCTTTTCAGAAAACTCTTCAAGCATTCGAACAAGTAAGTTCCCAACATTCTCAACTACGGCTCGTGCCCTATCAGCGACTGACGCGCCTGGCTTGCACACCATCACGTTTGGAATCCCTGTGGGCCAGGCGTCCCGTGCTACCTGCTGCTCTGAAATTTCGTTATTCACAAAGTATGCTGAGGCAAGCCCCATCGGATTCGCTTCGTAGGCACTCTCGCACAAGGTATGTAAACTTTGTATACCATCACACCAGTGACGTCGCAGTGGCTCTCGAAGCACGCTGCCCGTCACAGATGAAGTAACTTCGGTGAGATAGAAGGTGTCTCTCACCCCAGCATGAGGAGTCAATCGCGAATAGAGCACTGTTGTCTTCAGAGCTGGCTTTTGCACAGGAACACTCCCGGTATTCCTTGTGAGCGACGCGATAGTACCAAGATTAAGGAGCGGTCTATCACCCGAGCTGAGTCGACCCAGGAGTGCAGCTTGTTGATCCCCGAGAAGCGCTGCTATCGGGATTCCTCGAAATGATGTGTGTGGAGCAAGAGAGGGATTTATTCGAGCGAGTCTTCTTTTATCGACTTTAAATTGTCTGCATAGATCATCGCTCCACGCTCGCTCTCTTAAAGCATAGAGCATCGTTCGAGAAGCCATCGTGTCCTCAGTGACAAACACCCTGCCTTCGCTTAAACGGAAGATAAGAAACGAATCGAGAGTGCCAACATGAATAGAGGGCTCCAAAAACTCTCGCTGGAGAAGATGAATTTTCGGCGCCGCAAAGTGTGGTATCGTAGGGATTCCAGTTTGGTTGGAGATTAATTCAGCTCCCCGGCCAATTGCCTGAATCTGCGGAAAAGTTCGAGTATCTGCCCAGGTAATAACTGGGTGCAACGGAGCACCATCGCTGGAATTCCAAGCTAAGACTCCAGAACGTTGCGCCGCGAGGCCCGCCGCAGCGATAGTGACACTCTTGGTAGTTGCACATGCAATAGCTTTATCAAACACGTCTACGAGGGAGAGAAAAAGAGCTTCCGCATCCTGCTCAACGCACCGCTCCTTTGTGTGGGGAGGAGGCACAGGGATAGACCACTCGCCTACGACATCTCCTCGCTCATCGAGAAGCGCCCCTTTGGTTGAGCTTGAGCCCTGGTCGATACCTAGATACACCTTGTCTGTCATCCCGATCCTCTCCGCTCAGGATAACCCAAAAAAGCCCATCCGTCCCGACAAACCCGGGGATAACGACGTGGCTTACAACAAACATTCCCCTAAATCAGCCGTCTAGCCCTCGGCTAGCGGGTGAATTTCGCTCGTGTTTTGTGGTATGGTGCCCACGATATTTGTTTCCGGAGTGAGCCCGTGACCGACAAAATTACCCTGTCAACCAAGATCCAAGCCGGCGAGCGACTTAGCAAAGCAGAGGCGATAGCCGCCTGGCATTCCTTTGACCTCAACGAGATGGGGAGCCTTGCACAACACGTTCGCTTTCAGCACAACCCCGATAAAAACGTTACGTACCTTGTAGACCGTAATATCAACTACACCAACGTGTGTAACTCGGACTGCTCGTTCTGCGCGTTTTACCGACACGATCCCAAGGACCCAGAGTCATATGTGCTCTCGAGAGACGTCTTAGGCAAAAAAATAGAAGAGGCGCTTCAGCTTGGAGCGAGTCGAATACTACTCCAGGGAGGACACAACGACGAGCTACCGTACTCATTCTATCTCGACATGATCGAGTGGATCCACTCACGATATAAAGTTCAGCTCAATGCCTTCTCTCCCTCCGAGATCCACCAGATGACTATCGTGTCTGGTAAGAGCTCAAAGCAGGTACTTGCAGATCTTCAAACTCGAGGACTGTACGGTCTTCCTGGTGGAGGGGCTGAGCTACTTGATGATGAAGTACGAAAGCGAATCTCCCCGAAAAAGATCTCGGGTAGCCGCTGGCTTGAGATCATGTCGGAGGCTCACGACCTTGGGCTCATCACGACAGGCACGATGGTAATCGGCTTTGGCGAAAGTATTGAGAATCGTGTCAATCACCTCGACAAACTTCGCACACTCCAGGATCGAGCCCTGCAGAAGGGCAAGAAAGGCTTCAATCTCTTTATCTCGTGGACCCACCAATTCAATGAGCGGACGTCCCTGGGACGCAGCCGACACGTAGCCAAGTACGGCGCGGGAGCAGTTGAATACCTCAAGAACGTCGCCTGGAGTCGCATCGTACTCGATAATATCAAGCACCATCAATCAAGCTGGCCTACGTGCGGTCCACACGTTGCAGAGATCGGTCTTCACATGGGTTGTGACGATATCGGCAGCACCATGATGGAAGAGAATGTTGTTTCTCAAGCAGGAGCACCAACGGCACAGAAATGGTCTATGAGTCCCGAGGAGCTAGAGCTGCACATTCGTCAAGCAGGCTTCACACCACTTCAGCGCGACAGTAATTTTACGATCATCTCACGGCCAGAGAGCTATGCAATTACGGCCGGTACGGGCGTCACGTGCGAGGCGTCTTTAGCCTAATGCACAGCGCGGCGCACACAGCGGGCACAGCCCTATCTCGAGCAACCTGGCTACAGCTCCGAAGGGAGCATCAGTCACGAGTTGGTCTCTGGGCTGACGACCGCGTCCAGCGGGCCAATCTCGCCATCCCAGACGCGGTATACGACTTTCTCTTTACCTATTATTCATTTCGTCCAGCCTATCTCAAACGCTGGACACCTGGCGCTGATGTACCCCTAGCAGACGCCCACCCCGACGAGCTCGATTGGGGTGAGGATTTTGTTGAGGGGTGCGATGGATGGGTGATTCCTGCAAACACCTTTCCTAAGCATCGCCGAGACTACCTGTCGTGGGCGATTAACTATCTCGAGCGTACCGCTGCGCGTCCAGCTTCGTATCACTGCTTCGGACTCCATGAGTGGGCGATGGTGTACAAAGCAGACACAGCGCGACACGCTCATGTTGCACTACGTTTATCAAAAGCTGCGATAGCAAAAGTAGTAGAGGAATCCGAACTGCGCTGCACTCACTACGATGCTTTTCGCTTTTTTACTCCAGAAGCAGTGCCGCTCAACAGACACGCCCTAGCGCGCCAAACAACAACCGAGTTTGATCAGCGCGGATGCATACACGTCACGATGGATCTGTATCGTTTCGCGCATAAGATAGCCCCCTGGTGCCCAAGCGAGCTTATCGCGGACTCTTTTTTGACGGCGTGCGAGGCTAGAGCTATCGATATGCGAGGAAGCCCCTATGACCTTTCTCACGTCAATATGAAGCCAATCTGCATTGAGACTGACGAGGGACGAGCTGAGTATGTGGCAGAACAGCGGGAGTTGAGCGAGAAATCGATCCCCTTGCGGACCAGACTCTTAACTGTGTATCGGCACCTCCTGGATCACGCATGATACTGCCTGCATCTTACCTCTCCCTGCCTGTTAAGTTTCGTCGTGAGGTTCGACCCGAGGTGTATCCATCCCCAAGGATAGCTATCTACAACGACGCGTTATCGATGGAACTTGGAGTCGACCTTCGCGATTCAAGCACGCTTTCGGGCGGCATCATTCAAGCCAGCACCACCCCACTAGCTCTCGGTTATGCCGGCCATCAGTTTGGCAACTACACGGTGCTAGGTGATGGAAGAGCTGTCCTCTTAGGAGAGATTGAGAGCCCTGATGGTAGGCGCTGGGATATTCAGCTTAAAGGGTCCGGAAGGACTCCATTCTCCAGACGTGGAGATGGCAGGGCAACATTAGGGCCCATGCTCCGTGAGTATATCATATCTGAGGCATTTGCGGCCCTCGGAATCCCCACTACTCGCTGTCTTGCTGTTCTGACGACCGGAGAATCCGTATTCCGGCTCACAAAGGAGCCAGGTGCGATCCTCGTCCGAGTTGCGGCGAGTCATCTCCGGATTGGAACGTTTGAATATGCAACTGATGAAGAGGTCGGAGCACTAGCTGACTTCACCATCAAGAGACATTACGCAACGCTGCTCACTCATGCCGACAAATACTATCAATTCCTGGAGCACGTAGTAGCCCGACAGGCGACACTCGTCGCACAGTGGATGAGTATCGGGTTTATTCACGGAGTAATGAACACGGACAACGTAGCACTCTCGGGCGAAACAATAGATTTCGGGCCATGTGCCTTCATGAATACGTACGATCCAGCCACCGTCTACAGCTCTATCGACACCCAGGGGCGGTACGCGTTTGGTAACCAGCCATCCATCATGCATTGGAACCTTGCGCGCTTTGCTGAGACCCTACTTCCACTTCTTGCCGACTCAACCGAGAACGCTGTTAAGAAGGCAGAGGAAGCTCTTCAGATCTTTCCTGTTGCCTTTAATGCAGAATTAGAACGTTCAATGGCAGAGAAGCTGGGGGGAGGCATATCTCACCTTGAGGAACTCTACCGATGGATGCACGAGACGCGGGCAGACTACACCAACACGCTTGCTGACCTCTCAACCTGTGAGCCGCTATCATCTGATGAAAGGTTTCGCGCCTGGCATAGCAAGTGGAAGGACTCTGTTTCACAAGAGATACGGAATCATCAGGCGATTCCACGCAATAGACTGGTAGAAGAGGCTATCGCCGCTGCGGTCAACAACAATGACTATTCACAAGTACATCAGCTTGTGAGTGTGCTGCGCCGTCCATTTGAGAGACCACCCGAGCAGTATCGGGACGCCCCGGATATTCCACATTACCGGACATTTTGTGGAACGTAGAATCGACTACGAACATCTCCTAAGTCGACACCTTACCCACTTTCTCCGCTATGAAGAGCCACACCTCTGCAACGACGATCCTCTCTAATAAACAACCTAGCTATTGATCGATTAACGCCATACAGAGCACGTGCTTGCAACGCTCTCTGATGCACCTCCTCGCCGCCTGACTGACGCGGGGAATACGTAGAAACATTTGCTGTGATGAGCGAGCGACTGTTAATAAGTCACCGCTGTTTTCCAATTAGTCGTGCAACCTCTTTCTCGGAAACCGACAGGCACTCTGATGAATTACACAACTTGTAGGGAGCTGGGTTTCCTGTGCTCCGTGCCCAACTATCGTTCCGGTATAGTGTGTACGACTCTCCTTTTGCCTGACCAAACATATCGGTCTTCTGGAACGTACCGTACTTAAGCCCGCTGCCACCAAAGGGACTCTGATGAATAGAACCTGAGGCTTCCGGTGAGAAGATCCCACTTTGTCCTCCAATTGTCTCTTGTCTCGCACTAAGTTGCGCGCTGGGGGCTTGCCGCCCCCCCGGCTCGGCTACGGTACTCCCTTCGGCGCCGTTGGATACCCTCAAGGATTGGCTTGGCTTCTCTGGGCTATTAAACCACCGCGTCGCCGGCGCAGGTCTTATCTAAACAGCTTGGGTAGCCTCAGGCAAAATGACCAAGGAAAAGAGGAAGCTAGCCACGCAGTACTAAAAATTAAAAAAAATTAAAGTTTTTATGAAAGGTAGTCGATGTCCAAGGCATGACTGTGAAAAAAAAGCCTCGAACGTTCGCACTTCATACATTCTTCGCTATCTTAGCGAGTTTCATTACATCCGAGGTGTGGGCTCAGGCCGCACCGGCACCTTTACTGCGGTGTCCTGGATTCTTTCAAGCAGCGAAAGTAAAATGCCAACCTATCGGCTTCTTCTATGATCAACACTCAGACGCGTGTGTATTTTTATACAAGACGCCTCGCAACATAGATTCACAGCTAGGTGGACTATGCCCCAGTCCTTGCACCGCGCGAGTTACCTCGCCAGACACTCTCAACATCGGTCGTGGTGGGGATTCCTATCTTGTTCCATTCAACACATGTGGTGAGGTGCGCCACGCAGGGCGGTGCCCGGCGGACAATAAGATTCCAGTACACGAAGCGGACTACGCTGTTTCGTGCCAGAAACTATTTCTAAGCAATAATGATTTAGTACCGTTTCCCGACGATGAGTAGAAACCGTATCGCTCCTTTAAACCACCAGGATCGTTTGATAGGCGAATCGCCCCTCGTGAGTCGCCCTGTCTCAAACCTGAGTAGCATAAGCATACGATGCCAGACTACCACCACTGCGCTCAGAGCTTACTCACAGCTTCTTTCGGATCATGCCAAAGAGCCCCGTAAGTAGCTTTAACTCTTTTGCAGAAAATTTACCCCTGCGAGTCATGTTTCGCAGAAGGTCAGAGATGTGCGTGGGAGAATGCTCGTTGAGAAATCCCACTCCTTCAGCGACTTTCAATACCATCGTTGTAAGCTCCTCAACGTGTGCGCTCGTAGTCCACTCTACATCACTACCACCTACATACTGATGAGCTCTTGTTCGAATCTGATAGAGAGCCAAGAGTACGGACTGCGCTAAATTGTAGGAGCGATTCGACCCACTCGATGGAATGCGGATAAGGTATTGGCAGAGTGGAAAGTCAGCCTTGGAGAGTCCGTTGTCTTCTGAGCCGAAAACTAACGCGATAGTTCGTCTGCCCTCATTGGAGAGCGTTTTTGCCCACTCCTCTAACGATGCCTGAGGAACTCGATGCCCACTACTATCCGAGGCAAAGCCTACGACCTCATGACAATCACTCACCGCATCTTGAAGAGACTGAAAGCGCCTACTGTTGTCGATGACATCCCCACCCCAACATGCCACGCCCTTTGCCATAGTGACGTCGAACGCCCGGGGTGACACAAGTCGCAAATCATCCACCGCGAGGTTGCTCATCGCTCGCGCCACCGCACCGATATTACGCGCGTCTCCCGGCTCCACGAGAACCACAACAATCGAGTGTTCGCTCGAGGGAAGAAGATCCCCAAAGGCGCCATCTTTTCGAGTATCCACCATTACTCACTCTCGTATTTCAACAACTTGGCCCATCTGGGCACTGGCATTATTCCACAGATTGACGCATCCTTTCACATATCTATGAGAGCGAAAACTAACTCAGCGTGGCCCATCCTCGGAAAACTCACTCAACAGGAGTTTCTCTCCCGTTACTGGCAAAAAAAACCGCTCCTCATGAAGCGAGCCCTGGTTCCCTTCCCCGATCTCATTACCCCTGATGAAGTGGCGGGGCTAAGCTGTGATAAGCGAGTAGAATCGCGCCTTATCATGGAAAAGGGTGGTAAGACTCCGTGGGAGCTTAAGCGCGGGCCATTCAAGCCCTCCATGTTCTCAAAACTCCCCAAGACCCACTGGACTATTCTCGTAAACGGAGTGGATCGGTTTGTGCCTCAAGTGCACGGACTCCTCGATCACTTCTCATTTATACCTTTTTGGCGAATCGACGACGTCATGATTAGTGTCGCCTACGACAAGGGCAACGTTGGCGCGCACGTGGACAACTTCGATGTCTTTCTTGTGCAGGCTCACGGAACCCGGGAATGGCTGATTGAGGATCGCCCGGTAGAAAAAGATGACTTTGTTCCAGGACTTCCGATTCGTCTTCTTAAAAAGTTCAAGCCAACTCACCGCTGGATATTGGAGCCAGGAGATATCTTGTATCTGCCGCCCCGCTTCCCCCACCACGGCATAGCACGTGGCGACAAGTGCATGACGGTTTCAGTAGGATTCCGCGCTCCTACTATCCATGAAATCATGAATGGGCTTGTTTCCAAAGCAATGTCAGAAGGGAGTGAAGCTCTCCGCTATTCAGACCCCGACTTGCAAACTCAAAGACCTGGTGAGATATCCACAAGCGCTATTAAAAAAATTAGGTCTGCCGTCGAAAAAGAGATGCTCTCAGATTCGTTCATCCAAGATTGGCTCGGCACATTCACCACAGAACCCTACTGTGATGTAGAGTTCGAGAAAATGTCTCGACCACCTACCCCGTCTCTCGTTAAAAAGACTCTCACAACAGCTGGGACTCTGTCTCGAGCTGAGGGAGCTCGATTTGCCTACGCGCGACAGGGCAAACACTCAATTATTTTTTACTGCAATGGACAGAG
>OMII01000237.1 GCA_900299055.1 Pseudomonadota bacterium
ATCGAGCAGGCTTAATCGCAGATCGCGCATGAACTTTTCAAGCATCGCGATCGCTTCGGTAATCTCAAGCTGTCGGTGGGACAACTCAAGCGACAGGTCCGCCAATTGTTGCCGTTCGCATCCCTGCAGCTCCGCTGTTACTTGTGCGAGGTTTGTCTCTAAGAGAGATATACTTTCGCGCAGCTCTTGCTGTCGATGCGGGGCTTCGTCTGGTAGTGGCTCCGACGATTGAAACACTCTCTTCACTACATACTTTAGCCCGGATTCATCACTCCTCAACTCGGCCCGCAACTTCCGAAGTTGTCCATGTAGGTCCGCACACGAATCGAGAAGCGATAATTTTTTCGCGGTCTCAAAAAGCTTATTGCGAACGTCAAACAGCTCACTTTTTAGGCTATCAAGGCGAGTCGAAACCTTTTCATGACTACGGTGCATGACTCTGTCGAGCTGCACCTGCTCCGCGAAGCGTGCGACTGCGGATTCTTTAACCATCGAACCGACGCGCAAGATCGTTCCTTCCGGTATCAAGGACCTTCCACGCTCCGTAATCCGCGCACACAAGCTCTCAACTACTCCGTCTACCGCCTGATTCGTGTGCGATGCGACGAGAACTCGCTTCCCTGCCTTGTAGAAATGCCACGCCAACGCGCCAAGAAGACGAGTCTTCCCTGTGCCTGGGGGCCCCCACAAGAATGTGACCGGCCGCGCCAAGGCTCGTTGGAATGCGTCCTTCTGGTCTACGGTCAGATCGTCGGGCGCTGCTTCCACATCGTGCACGCTCCCGGAATCGTTACAGTGCTCTAGGTTCAACGCTCGCAACGCGAGCACCCTGTTAAATCCTCGCTCGCTCTGACCACCTTTGAGCGTCTTAAGTCTGCCTATCAGAGTCTGCAGAACGTCGCCTTCCTCACCTTCGAGGCGGGCGCTTGAGATGACTGGGCCTAAATCGGCACTCACCCCAATCGTAATCGATCCCCGCCCCCGACTTAATACCGTTCCAGCATAAAACCCAGAACTTGTAATAACCTGTACGGATGTGAATTCCTTGAAGGGGGGATCGGAGAGAGTTCGAAAGCTATAGATAACACGACCGCCTTCGGCGAGTGTTCGCCGACCTTGTACCACCTTGTACTCCCTTCCGGCAGAGCGGTGTTCCCGGCGCTCTATCTCACACGCCGAAAGGAAGCATGCTATGGGGTCGAGCTCATGCTGCTCCTTCATTCAAGGATTCGTGTAACATGAGTTTATCTTTTTCGCTCGAAAAATTTTCACGTGGTTCCAATCCCCGAAACTTTATCGCCACCCCGCCGATTTACCTGCCTATGCACCAACCCCGAGAAAAACTGCTACAGATGGGTCCAAAAGCCCTAACGGACGAGGAGCTCCTTGCTGTCATGCTCGGGTGCGGTACGCGTGGTATCCCCGTACGAACCCTGGCGTGCAATGTGCTGCCCCTCCTGGACACCCCAGACTCCCCACTAAAGATTGAATCTCTTCAGCAGGTTGCTGGCATAGGCCCGTCGAAGGCCCTACTGCTACTCGCATCTCTTGAGTTTTGCCGTCGTCGGATAAGACCGGAGGGGACCAGGATCCGCTGCGCAAGTGATACGCTGCCCCTGCTCCAGCACCTAGTTGATCGTCCTCAGGAGCACGTTGTGTCTATCTCTCTCAGTGGCGCACACGAGGTAATACAGATTCGAACCGTTAGTATCGGCCTACTAACGAGCTGTCCTGTACACCCCCGCGAGATCTTCGTTGGTCCGATAACCGACCGCGCCTACTCCGTAATACTTGCTCACAACCACCCATCAGGGGACCCCACCCCAAGCGCCGAGGACAGGCAGGTAACGAAACAACTCGCCGAGGCTGCGCGAACACTTGGCATGAGACTGCTCGACCACATAATTTTCGCCCGCCGGGGATACTACAGCTTCCAGGAGAGCGGTGAACTCGCCTTACCGTGAAGCCCTCAGAGCCAACCCTGCTCGCGGTACCATCTCGCTGTCGAGCGAAGGCCCTCATCTACTGATACAGAGTATCGATAGCGAAGGACATCCCGCAGTCGCCTCGTATCGAAGGCTCGGTCCTTTGTAAAAAAAGCAACTCGGCGACGATAAAGCGGAGGCTCTATCCCGAAAGGGCGACACGCCCATTCGCAGAGATCCGCAGCAACGAACAAGGGCCAGGCAGGAAGCCGAATAAATCGAAGCCTGGCGTTTCCAATCTCAGATGCAATTATGCTCGCGATATCTCGGAGCTCACTCGGAGCTGAATTACCGGCAATAAAAACTCCCCCCTCTCCAGTCGGGTGCAGTGCCGCAGTAATAAAAATATCTGTCAGATCTTCAACGTGAATCAGATGATACAAACCTCGACCTCTGCCAAACAGCGGAAAGACCGGTCGCGCTGCCATTTTGAAAAGCTTTAGAAGACGCTTATCACCAGGCCCATAAATAGCCGCGGGGCGTACCACCACCAAGGGCAAGTTGTGTTCTTTCGCGAACGAGCGGACGAATAGCTCCCCCTCAGCCTTCGTTCGCTGGTATATATCTCCTGGATTAAATCGATAGTCCTCGCTAGCTGGCGGCTCATCGATATGACCATGCACTCCTACCGTAGAGATATGCACGAAACGTCTTAGCGTCACGCTATCCACCAAATGACGGGCAAGTAAACGCGTGCTCTCGACATGAACCAGTCGGTATGTCTCATCTGTGATGTTGGCCTCACGATACGCTGCCGCAACGTGAAAGACGTAAGCGACTCCGCGCACCGCCTGCGCGATGGTAGGCTCGTCAAAAACATCGCCCCGTATCCATTCAATTGGGAGGCCTTCAAATTGAGAGACGTCGGAACTAGCTCGCGCCACGGCCCTCACCTTACAACCGAGAGCAACCAGCTTCCGAGTTAACACCGCCCCGGTGTAGCCAGTCGCTCCAGTGACAAGGACGGACACCCCTGGCTCAAAGGAAACATCAAGTGCCACTACTACTCCACCTAGAAATTGAAGTTTGCCGCCAGACGCACTGTGGGATCGTTAAAGACCGGCTCATTAAAGTACGTGGTTTGCGAAAGATTGATGTCCTGACCAAAAATATTCTGAACATCTAACGAAATTAGACCCTGCCTGGTTGGCAATCGATAACCGACTCCTGCACCACATAAAAACGCGTTATCTGAACCGTTTGGTCCACTACCGTTATCCGTCACCACATTCGACCGGGCTTGATAACGATAGGTGCCAGAGCCCTGAACAAAGAAGCCTCCGCTAAAAAAGTACCGGGTGAACGCCGTCCCTCGCTCGTCCCGAAGTGTGGACTCATCATCGCCGTTAGTCTGTTGATTAACGAACCGATAGTCTGTGCCGGCAACCCAGCGACGATTGAGAACTCGATAGTAGTAAGCTGAAACGAAATCTTGACCAACTGGCGTTGTATACCGGTCGGCTGTCGCTACATCCGTGTAAAAGGCACCCGTGTCGAGGTTGTCGACGATGTTATACACTGAC
>OMII01000238.1 GCA_900299055.1 Pseudomonadota bacterium
AGCAGAGCTAAAACCCGCGCTTTTCCGCAAAGAATCTCGAGAAAAGCACTCTCTAGCTGGTATCAATGTGATATCGAGCTTCGACCAGTTACGTGGGGTTTACGCCAAATCTTTTATTCCTGCCGGGCAGCCTCTTGTCACAGACCATACTACTGCCAAACCACCGATCAACAGCGTAGTTCCCAAAATACGACCTGGTTATCGGGCAATAACAGTCAGGCTAGATAGAGAAACTACCAACGAAGGGTGGGCTAGAGCCGGCGTGAGGGTCGATGTTTTACTGGTCGTTGGTGTAGGGCAAAAAGCCACAGCAACGATTATCGTACAAAACGTAAGGGTCTTGTCGAGCGGTACGAGCGTCTCTTCCGAGTTTGGTGGTGAATCTCGAATGGTAGACGGTGACACATCTACGGTCACACTTGAAGTTTCCATCGAAGATCAGAAACGACTAAAGCTGGCTTCTGGTCAAGGAACTTTGCGCCTCTTGCTGCGTGGCGACGAGGATGTGGGTGACGTCATCGAGACGGAGTCAGTGCCGCTGGATTCCATTATTGGACTTTCAGATAACGGTCTTTCAAAGGCTCCGTCCGACCAGGGCTGGGTGATGATTGACGGTAGGCGTTACCGGGTGGTAGGGGCAGCTCTCCTGCCAGAATAGTGCATTTAAAACGCAAGTTTGCATATTTCCGTGGATATTTTCGGGCATCATTGGCCAGTGTTTAGTGCTTCGTACGTTTGTTGGCCCATGGATTCAAATACTTACCAACTCAGATGGGCGCTGTTTGCGTTGTACTGCATAGGTCGCAGCGCAACATTCACTGCAACCTAGCGTTGTTAGCTAAGATTCCCGCTCGCATCATCCGATACTTAAGACAGGGGAATAGCTAAGCCGTATCAGCCTGATTTCGGTAGTGCCGTGTGCGCGCCGGCAGCAGGTGGAGCGGGTGCTCCCTGAGTCTCACTAGAGACTAATGCGATGTCACTCAACGACAAGGAGCCTATGAGTGGGAAGGAGCGCAGTGATACTACGTCATTAAAGGGAATGTTCTCTACGCGTGCAGAGCGCGCGAGGACAACACCTGGTGCCGGATCGGAGACTCCGAGCGCTAACGCGTCTCAGGAGGAGGCTTCCGTAAAGAGACCTGAGCGGCCCACAGTCACTACTTCCGCTGTCTCAGCTACGGGCGCGCAGCAAGGTGTCCGTCAGCCCACACAAGCTATGGAGATGTCTCCATTGGCTTCCACTGTCATGCGAGAGGCGCGACGAGAACTTGGCAGCGACGCGACTATGCAACAAGCGCTCGCCACAGCAACCAAGACCGAGGCGGTCATCGCTCAGGCGGTTGATCGAGTTATAAAAAAACGTGGAGATTCACTCGACGACATTGAGCGAGCAAATATTATTATTACGCTCCAGAAAGACCTTGTCGGCTGGGGAGTACTGCAGCCACTCATCGACAATCGCGAGGTGACAGATATTCACGTCTATGACTACAAAACAGTAGTCTTGCAGAAAGGAAAGATAAGTGAGACGACCGGCCTCTCGTGGCCAAATCCTCAAGCCTATAATACCTTCATCGATCGCCTCTTACTTCGTCTTGGAAAATCGCTGAGTACTCAGCAGCACACTGTCGACGCGTCCTTCCCGAATGGTATTCGCCTCTGTGCTGTGCACGAGAGTGTTTGTGGTCAACGCGGCCCGTTGCTGTGTATTCGTGTTCCGCGTATGTCCGAGGTTTCGCTTGATAACTTGGTAAAATACCAGGTTGCACCGCCACTAATTGTTAATTACCTGGCGACACTGATTCGTTCTGGGCTTGCCACTATGATGGTGGCTGGTGAAACAGGAACTGGAAAAACAACTTTGATTAAATGCTTGGCGACTCAATTTGGCCCCGACGAGTCAATTGTCGCGGTCGAAGACACGCCCGAGCTAAACTTTAATCACCCCTATTTTCGATCCTTAGTATCGCGCCCACCGAACTCTGAAGGTGTTGGAGAGGTAACACTCCAAGAGCACATCAAAACGACTCTGCGAATGACCCCGACTCGTGTGCTACTCGGAGAGATGAGAACTCCCTTCTCAGCTGAGGCTTTTCTTGAGAGTGCTCAAACAGGACACGTGGGTATGTCCACTATTCATGCAAGAAACGCCCGAGAAACTCTGGTGCGCCTCGAAAGCCTCCTCGGACGCGCCCAGAAATCTGTTGCGATTGATATTATTCGACAACAGATAGCGCTTGCGGTCGACTCCGTCGTCTGGCTGATTCGAGAGAAGGCAACCGGTAAGCCTAGAGTTGCCGAGGTAATAGAGGTTGGTCACTTCGTCGAAGGTGTGATTCAGGTGAGACCGATGTTCACCCTGATCAAGCAAGGCGTTCGTCCGGTGTGGAGAGTTGACTCTTGGAATAGTAATTTCGCAGAGCAGCTAAAAAATGATGGCATCAATCTAGGAGACGCAGGAGGTGAAGTGACGTTTGCCGATGCGACCCCTGATCGTGAAAAGGTGAGGAAGTAAACGGAATGCTATCGAATTTGCAAATCACGTTCGGATTGCTGCTGCTCGCCTTTGCAGGCGCCGCTTTTTTGATGCGCTCCTGGATATTCGAGGCACCGACGAGCGGCTCATCTACCACTCGATCGCTCCGATCGATCTCGAATGATTTTCGTGATCTTCATGACACTGCTCTTTCAGAGAGCGAGCTACTGGGGGAGGGCCGTAGTCGTAGAATTAATAAAACGCCAGAGGTCGAGAGCAAGATTGAGAGGGGTGTTACCCTTGAAACGAGACTTCGCTATGCCCAGCTTGGTGAGTACCCAGTCTACTACTTCAGCGCGCTCCAGGTTGGAATAAGTCTTGCGGCGTTCTTGATCGCCCGAATCTATGTCAAAGAGGTCTTGCAGCTGATGTCCCTTATCACCGGACCGATGCTAGTAAACTTCTTCATAAATCGCCGTATCGAAAAAAGAGTTAAAAAATTTGATGCTGATTTTCCACAATTCCTGCTCTCAGTAGTCGGAATGCTAAAAACCGGACTAAATACTGTCCAGGCTTTGCAGGCAGGCGCTGAAGGGCTTGAGGAGTCGTCGCTTGTACGGCAAGAAGTCGAGCTGATGCTTGAGCGATTGAGATTAGGAGTCTCCGAGGACCGTTCAATTGGGTCTTTCGGAGAGGATATTCATCACCAAGAAATCGAGCTTTTTGTTCAGGCGCTCATTTTAAGCAGGCGTGTCGGAGGCACGCTTTCTGATACGCTCGACCGACTAGCGAAACAGGTGCGTAAACGACAGAAGTTTAAAATGGCTGCCTCGGGTGCCGTCGGAATGCACCGCGGATCGATCTGGGTGATTCTGGCGCTCATCGGTGGTTTGCAGACCTATATGCTTATGAGTACCCCGGACATCATTCTGGGTACGTGGAAAAACCCAAGTTTGAACGGATTCGCGCAGGCTGCTGTGGGGATCATGATCGGCGGAGTTTTGTGGATGAACAAAATGACAAATTTTAAGGTATAGCGTTGTGACGAATATGACCGTAGTGGCTCTTA
>OMII01000239.1 GCA_900299055.1 Pseudomonadota bacterium
GACAGTATTTGCTATTTTTTCTGCTGTTGGAAATCCTTGTAAATCAATTTTAAGGCTTGCACTCATACCTTCAACGAGACCAGCTGTTACAACAGTTATAGCTGTCGCACGACGCGCTGATCGCCTTGAAGAGTTGAGAGAACAGGCCCAGGAGCGTTGGGGCGTACGAGTCGTCCCGATCACGATTGATCTCGCTCGTGAGGGGGCAGCTCGTGAGCTGTTCTCCCGCGTGGAAGTGCTCGGACTTGAGGTGGATCTCGTCGTTAATAACGCGGGCTTTGGGGTGCTTGGTGATATGGAAACTATCGACCTAGCGCGTACGGCCGGCATGATAGATCTCAATTGTCGCGCAGTCGCTGAAGTGGCGGCATTGTTTCTTCCTGGTATGAAGCGTCGTTGCCGAGGGGCGATGATTATTACATCGAGTGTGGTCGGTACGGTTCCTGCGCCGTGGTTTGCCGTATACTCGGCGACGAAGGCGTTTGATCTCTATTTGGGGGAGGCGCTATACGCCGAGTGTCAGGGAACAGGTGTTGATGTAGTAACGGTACTTCCTGGTTTGACTCGCACTGAGTTCCAAGCGGGCGCTGGTCTCGATCGGCACTATCACTCGCCGTATAGAGCCCCAGAGGATGTTGTAAGAACGGCCCTAAACGCCCTAGGGCGAAAAGCTATAGTGGTCGACGGCGCGCTCAATAAGCTGCTCGTGCACGGAACGAGGTTTTTGCCCCGTGCGATACTTTTGTGGCTCAGTCGGATAGTAATGAGGGTTGAGCTCAGACGCAGTTAGTCGTCTGAACACTCTCCGCGCGCCAGAGAACTCCACTCCGCGTCCAGTGAACCTTTGAATGATGGGCGCCCGGCCTTTCGGTACCAATAGTCGGCGTTCCAGTTGTCACCTTCTTTGCGGTGAAGGTAGGCGTGGATAGCAGCGGCAGTGGTATCGGTTTCATCCTGGACTATCTCGTGGGCGCGCTCCCACTGTTCCCGTCTGTCGTACCAGAGCGCCTTTAAGGCTTCGGATATCCCATGTGGAGGCGCGCTATCACCGAGGGATTTTAGGAAATGATCAAAGTTCATAACAGTAAGACTTCAAGAGCGCGTCACGCTACTTTGGAAAGAGGTTCATAAACGAGGGATGGTCAATAAATTCACGATCGACTGCTAAAATGCGTCGAGCGGGTAACTCGTCTAGCGACACCCAGCGCACGGCTGCCACGTCATCTTCGTTACCAGCCATCGCGAGGGTGCCTCTCACCTGGTGCACTTTGTAATAGAGGTGAATAAGTTGCTCGTGCGGATACTCCGGATTTTGCTGAAATTGTTGTGTGCAGAAGAGAAGCTCCTGAACAGTCACTGTAAGTGTCGTTTCTTCCCTGAACTCCCGCTCGACAGCCTCGCTCGGGGCTTCTCCAAGTTCGAGCCCGCCACCAGGAAAGTTGGTGATGACACCTGAAGGCACTCTGGTGTCGGTAAGGAGAACCTTGCCGTCCTTGATGAGGACGCCGTAGACCGCGACCCTAAATTTTGTCAGGCGACTTGGATTCATGGGGCTCCTTGTGTAACACCGTACAGGGAGCGTAGCCGACCTGTGAGGTGAGTGTCGAGAGTTGATGAGAAACAGCACTGCTGCCCCTTTGGGAGCTAGCGCGCCTGATCCGCTACCCAGGCGATTGACTGCACACGAGGAGGAGCTATCGGGGCGAGGGTGTACGACAGTTTTTTACGTGTCGCGCTTCCCGTGAAGACGATCTCTCCCTCATAGCCAGAGATGCAGGCAACTGATTCGACTCGTATCTCACCTTGACGTTCAGCGATCGTATCGCGTGTTTCACGTGCGAAGCTATCTGGTCGAGTGTCCTGCCATACGTTGTAGCTGAACAGGTCAGGTCTCACCTCTACTGCGCCTTGAAGAATAAACTCAGCGACTTTGTAGCCCATCTGAATAACGGTGTCGAAACGGGTCAGAAGAGGTGACTCACAGGAAAGGGCGAGGTGATGAAGCGCGGAGGCGCACGGAGCGGCTGCGCGACAGTACGTGCCGTTGCCAAGCGCTATGACACCGAGGCCAGACACAGGATCAAATCTCATATGACTCCCATATCCCGGAAGTCCACCTGAATGTGCGATGTAGTCAGCCCCAAGAATAGTATGAATGACGAGTCCAAAGCCGTAATGCGCCTTTGAGGTGATCGGCTGGGCTGTGATAAGCGATCTCTCGGTGCGAGTGGGATACCAACTATATGGCTGCCATAATTCGCGGCGGCTCTCCTTGGATAAGACTGTCTCCCAGGATGGAATGCCGCTGTCGCCTGCACGTAAAAACTCAAGCCACACGGCGAGATCTTTGATGGTGCTCCACAGGCCACCGAACACGACTCCGTCTGACTGGCACTCGAAGTGCTGCTCTTCTTGTTGTGGCATTGTGTCGACTCGGTATCCGGCGGCCTGGCGCGCCTGGTGAGCTTTTGACACGTTCCAGACAGTGTCATGTAGCCCTAAGGGAAGTAAAATCTGCTCAGAGATGTATTCCATTGCTGGCTGGCCGCACACTTCTCTAATAACTCGGCCTAAAAGCATGTAAGATATATTTGAATAGGAGCAGGTTGAGCTGCCTACTCCTGCTCGCAGCAATGGGGTGTTGAAATAGCTCTCGAGAGTGGAGTCGGAGGCACCAAGTAGTCTGTCCGCCCACGGGTCGTCGACGGGGAGATCGAGCCTCATCGCCATGAGGTCGCGTAGAGATGCAGTCTTGAACTGCTCGGCGAGAGGTAATCGAGCCACGAGCGAAGAGAGAGGGGCGTTAATATCAAGCAGGCCCCTGTCACGTAGCTGTAAGACCGCTGCGCAGGCAAAACTCTTTGTCATGGAAGCAATTCGAGATATCGAATCTTGCTCCATCGCTTGTAATGGGAGAAGTGTACGACTTCCAAACGAGCCCGAATGGATGACTGTGCCCTTGTACGATATTCCGTACACCAATCCAGGGTTGTTTGAAGATGTAAAAAAGTCCTCAAACGAGCAATCGATCGTCCGTAAGATATTCGAGTCGATGTCTATCATATCGGGTGCGCGATGATGTGACGTGAGTAGGTGTTCGTGCGTGTACTATTGCCCTAGATGATACGTCTGTATAGGGCTTTCAATACGCAGTGATATATTTGCTGAATCCTGAACTGGATAGTATACCATACATTATGGGCTGCCGCAGTCCCGGAAAGGTGGAGGTAGGTATCATGTTTCAATCGGTAATCCGCTCGGTCGCGCATTTTGTCCCGAGTCGTCGCGTAACAAATGACGATCTTTCTAAGCTCATGGATACGAGCGACGCCTGGATAACAGAGCGAACGGGCATCAAAGAGCGACGCTTTGTTGAAGATGATTCGATCACGACAACGACGCTCGCAGTAGAGGCTTCTACGCGGGCATTGGCGAGCGCTGGATGGAGTGCTGACCAGGTCGATCTGATTATAGCGGCAACCCTATCTCCTGATTACTACTTTCCCGGCATTGGGGTCATGATTCAGCGTCGCCTCGGGTGTAAGACCGTCCCGGCCCTTGATATTCGCGCCCAGTGCAGTGGCCTCGTGTACGGGCTCTCGTGCGCTGATGGGTACGTGAAGAGTCGACAAGCGAAGAAAATCCTCCTTGTATGCGCGGAGGTTCAATCTCCTGTGCTTGATCTCACCACTCGTGGGCGTGATATGGCAGTGCTCTTCGGTGATGGCGCGGGCGCGTTGTGTATCGAAGCGGTGCCGGAGTCTGAGGCGCATTCGCGTGGTATCTTGGATTCATACTTAGGAAGTGATGGAAGTGGCGCTGATGTTTTGTGCATGAAGATGCCTGGCACGGCGACCCCGGGTTTTATAAAGGCGGCAGATGTAGAACGAGGAGTTGTGCACCCTCAGATGGAGGGTAAAGTTGTTTTTAAAAATGCTGTGACGAGGCTACTAGAGACTGCGTCAACGTTACTTGCACGAAATGGCCTCACGTCTGAGCAGATAGATCTGATTCTCCCACATCAGGCGAATTTGCGTATCAACGAAATGGTGCGAGAACAGCTCGGCATTCCGCAGGAGAGGGTCTTTAATAACATTCAACGCTACGGTAATACCACCGCGGCTACGATTCCAATCTGTATGTCTGAAGCAGCTGAGCAGGGAAGGCTACAAAAAGGATCGCTCGTTATGACGCTCGCATTCGGTGCTGGTTTTACCTGGGGTGGTAATCTGATTCGGTGGTAAGGCATCGAATCGGCTACGTAGTATCGGGCCGGATACTTCCAATACTGCAGGGCGAGAAGATGTCTTACTTCTTTTTAGTCGCGGCTTTCTTCGCTGACTTCTTAGACTGCGTAGTCTTGCTGCTCTTCTTCTGCTCTTTTTTCGTCGTCTGTTTTGGAGTGGGCGCCGATTTAGGAGTCGCGGTTGCTTCGGCCTGCGTAGGCGCTGCGGGTTCCAGGTTTGTGGTGACGGCGCTAGATGAAGGCGGAGTGCCTGATGCTACGGGAGTTATCTGAGCCTCGGTTTTCGGGGGTGTGGCGGGTGCTGCGGCCGTATTTGGCATATCTTTCTTCACGAACGTCACCCGCACATTTCCCTCGGCCTGACTTCGATTCTCCTTCACATACACCTTGATTCGATCGGCGATAAGCACGCTCTCTCCTTGCTGCAGCTGTGGGTTCTCAGTCAAGGTAATTATGCCAGCGATAGCATCGTAGGTGGCTAATTGTGAGGTGGCTTTAATTTCTGCCTTGGTAATAATCACATCGCCACGAGCAACAATCTTTTGGATCTCGTTTTTTTCGCTATAACTGCCCTCCACTACTTTTGATAGCAGTGTCATATCTCCTTGCGTAACCGTGACGTTGCCCTTGTAGGTGAATATCCTCGTTTTCGCGTTGAGAGTAAGGGTGTCAGAGGTAATATTTGTTGGGAGTTTGCCAAAGTCCTTGGCGTCAGCCGAATCCCCTAGCAGCCCCTTTGTGTTAAGGGCGCTTAACGACGAAGGAGAGCCGTCGCTAGTTTGCGCGACGCACGCGGTGGAGCACCATAGGAGAGTTGCAATGAGAGTTGGTGTGCTTCGAGAGAGAAAAGATTTCATGAACGCTACCTCACGCGGGGTTTGATGACGCTGTGAACACCGCCTGAGATTGTGATCTCTTGCGGTTCTGTTAATGCGGTTAATCTATTGCCTTTGAGATTGAACATCGGGCTGTCCAGCTCCATTGGAACGGGGATGTCGATTTGCCCGCTCGCTTTGTTGTATGTCGCTCGCTCCGCCTTGACGGTGGTGTCACCTTTATAGACGACCACAATACGATCGAAGAGGTCCGCGGTTGAGAGTTCGGTGCCTGTGAGAGAAAGGTCTGCGCGACCCGCAGTGAGTTTGACGGTGTCCCCGTTTTTCTGGTTCACGGTGAGGTCGGGCTCGTCAACGCGGACAATATTGTGAGGGGCATCGTATGATCCTCGTTTCCCGAAAACCTCCCACACGATTTTGCCGTCACGAACTAAACTGCGGTGAAATTGATTAAGGACAAATCCGACACCACTAGCTGAGCTAGTAGCAGCCTGGGGATCTGAGCTTGAGGGGAGGAGGGGTTGCGCGCCTTCAATCGCCTCTTTTGAAAGACTTGTAGAGCTCACGGGAATCCGACTTTGGTTGCGCTGGTAAATGATAGTCCCGCTCGTCAGGAAAAAGAGCCCTAGAAGCCCAAGGCCGAGCCACATACTTTGCTTGCGGGTTAAGATAAGGGGCACCGGTTTCTTCCGCCTCGTTAGGAAATGGTGCTTCTGATCGCGCAAAGTAGTTGGACAAGCGGCCCAACTTGCTCGAGAGGAAGCATACACGGACCGTCCGATGGGGCGTTGTCCGGGTCGTTGTGACACTCTACAAATACTCCATCAACACCGACAGCGACAGCGGCACGGGCAAGCGCTTGGACGAATTTTCTCGATCCTCCGGAGCTGCCACTACCACCCCCTAGCTGTTGTACGCTATGGGTTGCGTCGAACACGACGGGGTAGCCGGTTTCTCTCATGATAAGGAGGTTGCGAGGGTCCATGACCAGATCTCGATATCCGAAGCTTGTGCCACGCTCGCACAGGAGGATCTTGTTATTTCCCGTCGACGCTATTTTCTCGGCGACGAACTTCATATCCGCCGGGTGAAGAAACTGCCCCTTTTTGACGTGAACTGTCTTCCCTGTGGCTCCCGCAGCAAGCAGAAGGTCGGTCTGACGACAGAGAAATGCGGGGATTTGGAGAACATCGACTACACTTCCAACGGCGAGTGCCTGCTGCTCGGTGTGAACGTCGGTAAGGACTGGAACTCCGAGTTTAGTCCTTACTGAGTCGAGAATTTCGAGTCCCTCATCCATCCCGATTCCGCGGGCGCCACTCAGGCTCGTGCGATTCGCTTTATCAAAAGATGATTTAAACACCAGCGCTACAGGGAGGTTTTTGATCGCCCTCTGGACGTATTCACCTATACGAAGGCAGTGCTCGAGGGACTCGATCTGACACGGGCCCGCGATGAGTAGGAGCTTCTGGCCGTCGCCGACCTTCACTCCCCGTCCGATATCGATGATCACGACTCGTTACCTACAGCCACATCAGAGTTGCTTGATGTCGCTCTCGCGGTTCGTCCCGTGATGCTAGCAGCTCCCTTATCGCCTTTCTTGAGCGCATTTGAGCCGTGCGTTCTTGCTCGTTTAGCTGCAGCGACAAACGAAGTGAAGAGAGGGTGTGGGTTTTTGGGAGTTGATTGAAACTCGGGATGAAACTGAACAGCTACAAACCAAGGATGGTCTTTGATCTCTATCATCTCTACCAGCACATTGTCCGGTGACGTACCTGAGAAAACGAGGCCTGCCTTCTCAAGTTGTTCTCGGTAGGCGTTGTTTACCTCGAAGCGGTGACGGTGGCGCTCGCTAATCTGAGGCTTACCATAAATCTCGCGGGCTTTGGTGCCCTCTTTGAGCGAGCACGGATAAGCGCCTAATCGCATCGAACCACCTTTCATGTGAACAGCTTTTTGGCTTTCCATGATATCGATTACCGTGCAGCACGATTGGGGCTCGAACTCGGCGCTGGTCGCTTGCTCGAGTTTAGCCACGTGCCGCGCGAACTCAATCGTCGCTATCTGGAGGCCAAGACAGATTCCAAAGAATGGTATCTTCTGCTCTCGCGCGTACTGTGCCGCGGCGATCTTGCCCTCACTGCCACGAACGCCGAATCCACCGGGGATGAGAATCGCGTCTACGAGCTCGCCGCCGTTGGCTTTTCTGATTACTGACTCAACGCCAGAGCGCTCTATCTCTTCGCTGTCTACGTATACAATCTTGATTTTAGAGTCCGTAGCTACGCCACTGTGGATCAGGGCCTCGCTGAGGCTCTTGTAGCTTTCGGTAAGGTCGACGTACTTTCCAACCATCGCGATTGTGACGGTGGTCCTATCCTCGCTTGTAACGGAGCTGGCAATTTTAATCCACGGCTCTAGCTTGGGAGCCCCAGTCCACATATGCAGTAGCTCAACGATTCGTTGGTCAAGCCCCTCGTTGTGGAGCGTGAGTGGAAGTTCGTAGATCGTTTTGACATCCGGTGCGTTAATCACGCAGTTCTGACTGACGTTGCAGAAAAGGCTTATCTTGTTCTTAATCTTCTCGTCGAGCGGTTGGTTCGAACGACAGATGATGATGCTTGGTATAATCCCGTATCCAGTGATCTCTTTGATTGAGTGCTGGGTCGGCTTGGTTTTGAACTCATGCGCAGTGGCTATGTGGGGGACTAGTGTGACGTGAATATAAAGTGTGTTTTGTACACCCACATCGCTACGCATCTGTCGAATCGCCTCTAGGAACGGGAGGCTTTCGATGTCTCCGACAGTGCCTCCTACTTCAACGAGACAGACATCAAATCCTTCTGCGGCTAATTTGATTCGGCGCTTAATCTCATCGGTGATGTGAGGAATAACTTGCACGGTGCCGCCCAGGTAGTCTCCTCGGCGCTCGTTGGCTATTACGGTCTCGTATACTTTGCCTGAGGTGAAGTTGTTGAGCTTGGACATCTTAGTGCCCATGAAGCGCTCGTAGTGTCCTAGGTCTAGGTCAGTTTCCGCGCCGTCGTCGGTCACAAATACTTCGCCGTGTTGAAACGGGCTCATGGTTCCTGGGTCTACGTTGATGTACGGATCGAGCTTGACGGCTGTCGCCTTAAGTCCGCGCGCCTCAAGGAGAGCTCCGATACACGCTGTGGTGAGGCCTTTACCGATTGATGACACTACGCCGCCAGTAACGAAGATGTATTTTGTAACGCGTGATTCCATAGGGTTCGTGCGGCTCCCAGTGTTAGGTAAAAAACAGCCCCTAGTATCCTCTCTCTTGAGTTCTAAGGCAATCAAGGACGGCTTGATAAATAGCAGTAACTACTCACCACTTTTGTACTTTTATGCTTTTTGATCTCCACACGTTAGCGCCTGTGTGCTTTGTGTCAGGAGCGTGGCGCCACGCGACCACTTCTGGGGCCTATAGGTTTGCGAATGGAGGCGGCCGATACTCAATCCGCTGCTCGTAACTCACCGAAAGGTTTAGTGGTTTCACTTGTCATGGGGGAGGGTTTGAAGGGCTCAGACGAGAGTCGCTCGCCTCCTGAATTTGCGGCGGAGGATGTGTCGTCTCATACGCGGTATCGGCCCAAGAGGACATACTTTCCGGGTTAGGTAGTCTCGTGGGGGTGCATATGGTCATAAGGGATCAGGGTGTTTTAGGAAGTGGGCGTCGAAGGACATCCCCACTATTGCTGGTTGCAGTGCTTGGCGTGGTGTGTCTGGCCGCGGTGGCCAAGGGAGACCCAGGAATCGTGGGTGAGTCTCGCGAGCGGCAGCAATTGCGGGCTGCAGAGCCGGATGCTCGGGCAATTAGCCGTACCATCGAAGAGCGAGTGCGAAATGCTCAATACGAAGTGAAGGTTCATAATTACCCTGAGGTGGTTATTTTGCGTGGAGAGGTTGACTCTGAATCGACCCGTCGCGAAATCGTAGCCGCGACACGGTCCGTAACGTCCAAGCGAGTAGTTGATGAGCTGCGCCTTCGTCCTGCGCCCGCCGATGATCAGATTGCCAGTGAGGTTAGGGCGTGCTTGGCCCGAGAGTTTCCTCGCCACGTTCAGGGGTTGCAGGTGGAGGTGCGCGAAGGAGTTGTGCATCTCTCGGGAGATCTCCGCTCCCACCGAGAAGTAGACGCTGTTCTCGCTGCTGCCCTCATGCAACAGGGGGTTCGAGACATAGAGAGCGATGTGACGGTAGGTGGTAGGCCGTACTATCGACGCTCTGTTACGGGACGGTAGTCTGGAGTGCCTCTGCAATTGACCATTTACTCAGGTTGAGCGAGGGGATAGCATCACTAGGTCGGTGTTGATCCCTCTATGAGCTCAAAATCCCCCCATCCCGTAGTAACATTAAGACAGGGCAGAGATGTCTCGGTTCGCCGTAGGCATCCGTGGGTTTTTTCTGGCGCGGTCGCGGATCGGCAGGGCACATTGCAGCGTGGGTGCTTCGTAGAGGTGCGAGCGAAAGACGGCTCACTGCTCGGTTATGGGCACTGGGGTACGAAGGGTATCGCGGTGCGGATGCTTTCGTTTGGTCCTGCTGCAGATGAACTTTCTGTTATTCGTGAGCGGCTGTCTCTTATACACATCTCCGAGCCCACGAGACGCTACGCTATCTCGTATGCCGTCTTCTGCTTGAAAAAAAAAA
>OMII01000240.1 GCA_900299055.1 Pseudomonadota bacterium
TCGTAGTTTTACCGCACTTACCACCGGGCTCGCCAGTGAAAATCAAGTCCGTAGGGCCGTTTCAACGTGGTTTGCGTGACAAAAACCACGAGAGTCGAGCCGCCAACTACTCAACGGTTACGAGACTTTCCGAGAATGGGGGCCGCAAGAGCCGACTTCGAGCTACCCGAGCCGTCTGTGCCAGCACAGGGTGGGTCTTTTCGAGACGAGACAGCTGATTGAGGTGATCCGCCGTTTGCCCTACTAAACGCGCCACATCACCATCCGCCACCCCCGACAACCGAAGCAGACCAGCAAACTCATTCCATGTCTCTGAATCCATCCACGTCATCACGGTGAGCGCTGCGTCGGGGAGCACCGCTACCTGTGACGATCCCGCCCCTTGGTAGGCGGCACGCACACGCTCTACAACTCGCTCCATTCGACCGAACTGTTCGGGCGCAACCGGATTCTGTTTCAAGCGAAAATATGGCCGGTGTGGGTCTCCGGAGATACTACCGATCAAACCAACTAGCTCATACATCGGACATTCGTCAAAGATCCCCTCGGCGATCGCCTCTCCCAGTTCGAGCACAAGACTTGTGCACAATTCCGCCGCCCAGCCCCCCTTCTCAGTCAGACTTCCGCCCTCCACATACCCGAGCGCTCGAAGACCATCCAATGAAACGGCTAGCGCTGTCTCCTGCTTCTTCTCTAGCTCGTCAGCCTCCCGCAGCGTTCTCCGCACCCGCTTCTCAGCTTTTTTGCGCTTCTCCCCTTTCAGACCAGAGTCAGCCTCTATCGCCGATTGATCGTTAAGCGCTTGCTCGCGGAGCTTACTGGCCGAATTCCGGTCTAAAAAGGACCCAAGACTTCGCTCTACCGTGTATTGAAGGTCGTCAACATTTCGATATTTCAGAAGATTGAGAACCGTCGACGGACTAGCAAAGTAGGCAGATCGCAGCGGTTCGGGTGGCCGCTTCGAAACCTCAAGCAACACGCGTGCGTCAGAAAATTTGCTCGGTGTGATAACACACACGCCCACTGCATCCTTTCCTCGCCGCCCCGCGCGACCAGCCATCTGCTGAAACTCAGCTGACGAAAGCACACTAAACCCCTCGGAACCACGCTTGCTGTGCGCTGTGATGACAGCAGTACGAGCAGGGAAATCGACCCCAGCTGCAACTGTACCTGTGGCTACCATGAGGCGAAGCATGCTTCTCGACATGAGCTCTTCGAGCAGTAATCTCCAGATCAAAAGCTGTCCCGCGTGATGCGCTCCAACCCCGGTTTTTACCAGCGCCTCGTACTGCGGATAGGTTGTGATAAAGGAGGGCTCGAAACCATACTTAGTGATGACGCTATTTACTTCTCTCTCGATTCGAGTCTGTTGCTCAATCGGGAGAATAGTCTGATCGTTTCTAGCTAGGCTCTCAACGTCCGAATCGCACTGCTTTCTGGCCGTTCGAAATAGAATCGCTGGCAGCAGATCATCTCGCTCTAATTCGCGCAAAATTATGTGAACTGGAAACTCTCCGTACATCCTTACCTCCGTCGCCGTCCGCGTGAAGCACGGCCACTTTCGCGCCGTCCTCGACCGCCTCGCTCAGCACCATCACGCCCTCGCCCGCGAACCTTCATGCCCGAGTCATCAAGCTGCGAAGAACCATAGAAATGAGCCACCTCAGGAGAGAGGTGCCCTTTATCGTCGGCCAACGGAATCACTCCGTGCCGTGGATGCAAAAATCCGTACCTGAGCTCTACTGGCCGCTGTGTCTTCATCACAATGCGACACTCTTTATTGCGGGTCTCCTCTATCCAGGCCGCAATCTCCTCAGCGTTTGAGATGGAGGCCGATAACATAAGTAACGTCGACGTATGTGGGGTGAGAATAATGCTCTCCTCCCAGACCGCGCCGCGCTGAGGGTCGGCGATATAATGCACCTCATCAAGGATTACGAGTCCGTAGCGGCCCTCTCCTCGATAGAGTTCGTTCCGGTAGATCTCCGTAGTCGCGATTACCACGTCCGAACTTCCTTCAATTTTTCGGTCCCCTGTGAGCAGGCCAACTGAATATTGAGGTCCAAAAGTGTTTTGAAACTCCGAGTATTTCGTGTTGGAGAGCGCCTTGAGCGGTGTTGTATAAATTGACCGCTTACCCTGCGCCAATAGCCCTCGCATTGCCTGGGTTGCAATGAACGTTTTCCCCGATCCAGTCGGCGCTACCACGAGCGTGTCGATACCATTAAGTAAGTTTTCTATGGCTTCCTTCTGAAAGTCGTCGACAACGAACTCTCCCTTTTCTGGAACTCCGATGCCTGAAAGAAACCGCTCACGCGACTCCCGAATAGCCTTGTATTTCATCATATCTTTACTTCCTACGAGACCACGGGTGGAACAACAATTTCAGACGGTGGTGGTGCCAGCTCAAACCGACAAGAAACGAAGCTTCGCACCACTGCTGGGGCGTTCTGCGTCAGCTCTTGAAGGCTACCATCGAAGACCACCGTCCCATCAAAGAGAGCCAATATCCTCTCAACCACCGGCAAAAGACGCCGCAAATCATGGCTCACCAAAAAAGTGGTCGGCTTGTATTCTTTGTGGAGCTCGACGATAAGATCCATGATTACGCTACTGGCGACTGGATCAAGGCCGCTCGTTGGATCATCGAGCAGCAGGATTTTTGGCCGAGCGACAAGAGCTCGAGCAAGTGATACTCGCCGCCGCATTCCACCACTGAGCTGCCCGGACATCTTGTATGCTGCCCGGGTCAATCCTACCCGCGCTAAGATGTCACTCACTTTCGAGCACACATCTTCTCTTTGCTCACGCGGAAGCGCGTTCGTCGGAACCCGTCCAGCTACGAGCGGAAAGGCAACGTTGTCATACACCGAGAGCGAATCAAACAGCGCTCCCTCTTGAAACATCAACCCAACGTCTCTTACCCCACAGCCAGGTGGAAAAGTCACCCATCCTCTATCCGCCCTGCAGGTATCGGCGATAATCTTAAAGAGAATACTCTTACCACCACCACTCGGACCTATGAGTCCGTTTATCGAGGCAGGCTTGAGCGCGAAGCTCACATCTCGCAAGACAGCCTTTTCTCCAAATGAGCGCGTCAGCCCTGTAACCTTAAGCACAGACCTACATATCCTTTCTAGCAGCGACTCTCTGTCGCGATCCACGAATTACGCAGCGATGTCTTCGCTGTTATCATCGAGCCCATCACCTGAATTTTCAGAACTCGATCTACTATCACCTTGTGCAAATACCCCCTCACGAACCCTTTGCAACAAATCAATTTGCTGCTCCAGAGTATTAAGCGTAAGCAGCGATTTACGCCATGGCGCACCACGGCACATCTGAGAGGCTAACTGTTTTAGCTTGCCCGCGCACGAACTATCCTGGAAATCCTCCCGAAGCAGCTCTATGTAGCGAAACAACACCTCCAACATCTTGTTGTGGTCGTTTTTAAGTGTATCTCGTTGACCTGAAACTATCTCCCCAAAGACCAACGGATTCCAAATACTTGCCCTACCGATGAATAAGCCTGAAACCTTCCCAGACAGCCTCTCTTCAGCCGAAGCTCGATCGACAACATCGCCCGAGCCAAGCACTGGGATACTGAGATGCTCAGCAACCTCTCTAACCAATGACCAATCCGCCAGACCTCGATATAGCTGGGCACGCGTGCGCCCGTGAATAGCCAGCGCTTCGATCCCCTCTGATTCCGCCATCTTTGCGACTTCGATGGCATTACGAGTGGACTCGTCCCATCCAGCGCGAATTTTGAGCGTTAACGGAATAGACACCGCTCTGCGTACCTCTTGTATGATCTGACGTAGGTGATCCGGCTGTCGCATAAGCTCGCAACCGCCACCCCTTTTCACGACTTTTGGGGCAGGGCAGCCGCAGTTGATATCAACCATGTCAGCGCCGATATCCTGTACCATCATCGCCGCGTCTCTCATTCGGTCGATATCATAACCGAATATCTGTACGCAGTAGGGTCGCTCATCGTCTGAGAACTTCATCATCTCAAGAGTGCGCCGCGACCCACGAGTCATACCCTCTACCGAGACGAACTCGCTTACTACAAGACCCACCGAGCCTGGGTTGTATTCTTTGATTAGACGCCGAAACGGCCTCGTCGTCACCCCACTCATCGGTGACAATACAAGGCCGGGCGACACAGCAA
>OMII01000241.1 GCA_900299055.1 Pseudomonadota bacterium
AATACTCCGGCGGTTACACCAACTAATCTTCGTCCGTGGGCAGATGGACAGGCGCGGGGATATACGATGCTGTATGCGATGCAGCCAGAAGCTCGAGCCGTGGTCGAGACGAATGTGACGGCTTTGCTCGCATCGCGGGTGAGGGAGCCGTATATTGGTGTGCTTATCGATGGCACGTTCGGGCGTGATTTTAGTTATCTCAAACAGGTGGTCGCTCGACATTCGGCGGATGAGCGGGCGCTTACACTTGTTTTGTATTTGAGTAACGGTCCACATATGCGCAAGGGTCGTGATTTTTCGAGCGATGCACTATTTGCTCGGCTTGATCCACTTGAGTTTCGAGCGCGAATCCGTCGAGAAGCGCTTCTGCAGAGCCAATTTGAAGCAGTGGCAGTTCAGGCGAGGGATATCTTTGCTTACAGCGCCGCTCTGAACCCTGCTAATTCGAACGTGGCTGTCGTTATGCTGGAGGATAACTTAGAGGTCGCGTCTTATCGGGCGATGCGAGATTTGGCCGCGAAGCATCTTTCAGGGCTGGTCACTTTTGTGAGAAATCCGTGCGTAGGTTGTTATGAGGGTAATGACGACGCTCTGCTGGGAAGCGCAAGAGAGGAGCATCAGCTGTCTCGCTTTCAACTCCTTCGAGAAGGGGATGGTTTTTCGCTCGATGGTGTAGGGTTTCGATATCCAAATACCGGAGGGGGCAGTGGTATCTCATCCGAGCAGCTTGGTTCGCTCATGTCCAGCGCAGTAAGTCGAGGTTTGCGGTATGTCGGATTGTGGCGTCATGCGTGGCAGGGAGTCGATGAAGCAGCCGCGGGGTTTACGCAAACAACCACCCGGAATTATGTTCCCTCAACGAACGATCAGGTTGAGTATGAGATTGAGGCTCTTCGGATGGGGCTTGTAGAGGAGAGTGTAGGAGAGCAATAGTTTCAAAGGTGACGTGTGAGGTGGATGATGGATCGAGAGGCGCTGGACAAACTGCAGAGTGAACTAAAAACGGGTGTGTCGAGCGCGCCAGGCGGTAACGCATTTCCACTAAACGCTGCAGTCGAGGCTGTGATTGCGCAGCATCAGGGTCGTATCGCAGCAACAAAAGCGAGCGCTGGAGTTAGTGAGCAAGACCTGAGACTGCTTGAGCTCTTCGACATTACCTCGGTGAGCGCAGCGCTCGCTATTCGAGCACTCTCCAAGCGAACCGAGGATACGTCAGGAATATCTACTGCATTAGTTGATTTATGGACGCAGTCCGAGGCGGCCCGGTGCCTGTGGTTTGACCGTTTTAGCTCGACAAGTGCCGAGGAGGTCGGTGTTAAGGTCGAGGCACTCACGGAGACAGCCAAGTTGCTTGCACCGGAGGCTATAGCGGTGGCGATTCGGATGCGTGAGCCGGTTGCGCAATATGTTGAATTCGTTTCGAAAGTTGTGCTGTCTTGAGAGCTGCACGAAAAGCGAAATTCGTGAGATTCCGGAGGCTTGACCGAGATAGTGGTTATGGTACCCTCTGCCACTCGAAAAAAAAGGGGTCGAGGTGTTCTCACCGACCTCTTTAGCTTCTGCGTGGCTTTACGACACAGTTGTAAAGTGACACAGCGCCGGCTTTCCACCATAGGATAGGGCGCCCCATACAGTATGCAATCTCGAATCGGGTACCTCACAGGGGGATATCCGTGACATGGATGAGGACATAGAGGTCTGGTCAACGTAGTTATGAGTACCAAGTTTGTTTCAACAGAAGCGGCTCGTGAAGGGCAGAAGTGGTGGGTTATCGATGCGGCTGGCGTGCCTGTTGGCCGTGTAGCTACAGCTGCTGCAACCGTTATCCGCGGTAAGCACAAGCCGACATACACGCCGAACGTTGATGGTGGTGACTTCGTAGTGGTGGTGAACGCTGACAAGGTCGCGCTCACTGGAAGCAAGAAGGCAACGAAGGTGTACACGCATCACACAGGATTTATCGGCAGCTTGAAGCAGGTTCCAGGCGGAGAGATGCTTGAGAAGAATCCAGAGCGAGCGATAGAGCTTGCAGTGCGCGGTATGTTGCCAGAGGGAGTTCTTGGGCACCGTTTGAATGGCAAGCTCAAGGTATATCGTGGAAGCGAGCATCCTCATCACGCTCAGCAGCCTGAGACATTGACGATTAGCAAGTAGGGTAAGGAGTACAAATGATCAAGGGTGGTGGTTTTCACGCAGTAGGACGTCGTAAAGCAGCAGTAGCTCGCGTTTATCTTCGTCCCGGTTCTGGAAAGTTCCTCGTGAACGGTCTTGAGACCAAGGAGTATTTTGGCCGAGTCAGCCTAGAGCTCATCCTGAAGAGTCCGCTCGTAGCAACGGGAATGACGGACAAGTACGATATCCTCGCCAACTGTACAGGCGGTGGTAAGGCGGGTCAGGCAGGGGCGCTCAAGATGGCGCTTGGCCGAGTTCTCTGTCAGGTAGACGGAGGGCTGCGACCAGCTGTTAAGGCTATTGGCGCGCTTACCCGCGATTCTCGAGAAGTTGAGCGTAAGAAGTACGGACGTCACAAAGCTCGTAAGCGTCCACAGTTCTCGAAGCGTTAATACTCGGAGAACTCGAGTGTTAGAAAGAGACCCGGTAACGAAAGTTATCGGGTCTTTTTATTTTCCGCTCTCTAATTGGCTCGTTGTGCAACGCGATGAGCTGGGTCTAGAGTTGAAAGGCCTACTGAACCTTTCGATTGATAGGTGCCCGTAGAGTCTCTAGTCGTTCCTGGAGCCTAATGATGAAGAAAACAGCCCCCCTTATCATTCACGCTAAAACGCTTATCTCTGATTCTAAAGCACTCTCTGATCGCTGGGTGGTTATTGAGGGGGATATCATCACAGAGGTCTCCAAGAAGCGGCTACGGGCATCCCACAGCGGGATAGTAACACCCGCATTTGTCGACCCTCACTCTCATATTGGAATGTTTCGAGCTGGAGAGCCGGGTGCGGAGTCCGAGGGTAACGAGATCCTGTCGCAGATCCAGCCGCTACACGATCCTGTTCGCAGTGTTTACTACGATGATAGAGCGTTTAGTGACGCGGTTGATTTTGGGGTTCTTTACAGCTGTATCATGCCGGGCAGTGGTAACCTGTTTGGAGGAAGGAGCAAGGTCATACGAAACTTCGCTAGGCACGTTGGGGAGTGTCAGCTTCATGATTACGGCTACAAAATGGCGCTCGGATACAATCCGCGTTCTACAGGTGCTTGGAAAGGTGATCGTCCAAACACTCGAATGGGTATTTATGCGCTACTTGAAAAATACTTTGATGAAGTTTTGTTGCGCGAGAGGCGAGCCATCACTGCCCGGGAACGAAAAAAGAACGAATTGTCCCGAAAAAAGCTTTCAAAAACTGAGCGATCCCAGGAGCTTTTATTGATAGAGCGTGAGTTTCACAATGAGTTCTCCGCTGAAGATCACGCGACGCTAGAAATCTTACACGGAGGGCGACCCGTAAAAATACACGTTCATAAGGAAGACGATGTCGTGTACTTGCTCCATCTTGTTTCCAAGTACGGACTTACGGTGTCGGCTGAGCACACTGGAGATGTATTCAACCAAGAGATTTTCGAGATGCTGCGTGATGCAGATATTCCGGTTGTTTATGGTCCGCTTGGATCTCATGCGTACAAGGTGGAGCTCAGGAATTCGAATTACCAAACGGCACAAAAGCTAATGCGGTCGGGAGTGGTGTTTGGATTAATGACAGATCACCCAGTTATTCACGCCAGTCTTCTTCGTGACTCGCTCCGGTATTTCCTCATTTATGGCATGGCAGCTGCTGAGGCTCTGCACCTTATTTCTCAGGTCAATGCGTCATTGGTTGGAGTGGGTGATCGATTGGGCAGCGTAACGCCAGGGAAGTTGGCAAGCGTATTGGTGTGGGACCGCGATCCGCTTCATCTCTCTGCTATGCCGCAAGTGGTGGTTGCGGAGGGACGGCTGCGGCACATTCGCTAGTCTAGGTGAGCTTTCGAACAAATTGTGATTTTAGCTTCATAGCGCCGATACCATCTATCTTGCAATCGATGTTGTGATCGCCATCCACAAGCCTTATGTTCCGGACTTTGGTTCCAACTTTTACTACCGTGGAGGAGCCTTTTACCTTGAGGTCTTTGATAACGGTGACGCTATCACCATCCTGAAGAACGTTCCCGACTGAGTCCTTAACTGTATCATCCGCGACATTTGCTACTGCTGCTTCAGTTTGCGTCCATTCGTGCGCACACTCAGGGCATACGAATAGCTGGCCGTCTTGATATGTGTGCTCGGAGTTGCATTGCGGGCAGTGAGGTAAGGTGTCAGTCATAGTTGTCTCTTTACAGTGGACTTGTAGACGAGAGGGTATCCTGCAGGGTCATTTCTGACAACTCTATCGCTAGGAATTACTCGTATATATGGGGCCTTTCATGCATACGATCCGAGCACTGTATTCTTGATTTTAATCTGGTTAAGATGCGCAACATGAGTATCGAAGGACACATTCAGCGCGAGCAGATCCTGCAATCGGCGCCGATAGCGCCAGAGATGCCACTTCGAGAAGCGACAGTCTTTGACACGACCTTCCATGATCACCTGGATATTCTTCAGCCAGGGCGTTTTCTTGCACACGCACCTACTGTCCTCGTCGTTTTTCATGCTCTAACAGGTGGAGGGCATGAGCAACGGGTTAGCTCAATTACGAAACGTCTCTCGATGAGTGATGTAAACGTGTGCGTCCTTTCGCTGGGAAGAAACCTTTTTCATGAAGAGGGTGGAATATACGATTATGGTCGAAACACTCTTGTAGTTCGACCGAAGCATTTCTTTCGTCCTGGCGGCCCGAAAGGGACGCTCCTGGCGACAAACGAAGAGGTTCCCCGCAGGGTACACGACGCGCATGACTGGCTGGACGCGCAGCGTGAGGACCTGTCGACTCTTCTCTCGTATCTGCGTCCCTCGTTGTTGGGCACAGAGTTTTACCCCATGGGATACGATAATAATCCCGCCTTCAAGACGATCGTAGAGCTGGCCGGGGATATTAAAAAGATCTGCATCGTTCGTGACTTCACGGTTGGGATGCCGGAACTAGGCAAGCACCTTGGAATATTTGACCGCCTACGTGCTATTGGAAAGGACCCGGATACGATTTTTAAGACTGTGGAACCTCTAAACTCGCGTAGACGGGATATTTTGGAGAGTCACTATAAAGCGGTTTTTGTGATGGGTGATGGAACGTTGCCCGCATCTCTGGGAATGGATCCGCAGATATTAAGCTGGCTGAAGAGTCAAGAGAGTTGTGTGCTCCGGCAGGTAGGATATGCCTCAGAGGCGGTTCCCGCGCGCTTAGAGATGCCTGATGAGCACAGGCCGATTTTAGTGACGGCAGGGAGTGGGGCGCTCGATAGTGGCTCACGTGAACTGTATGAGAGTATTGTCACCGCCTTCGAGCAGGGGCTTTTTAAGGACCTCTTTAGGAGGGTTGTAATGGTGCTGGGCCCGAGCTACCCGAAAGACCTTGGTGACGAACTAATCTCGAGAGCTGAGCGACTTGCTGGAGAACAGTTGGTGATGATTCGAACTCTGCCTAGCGATCAATTGGCGCAGCTCATATCTAATTCGGCGGTCGCCGTTACCAAGGCAGGTTTGAATACAACGCTGGCGTGTATGACGGCTCGGGTGCCTAGCATTCTTGTTCCAAAGCACGATGCGGAACAGTTAGCGCGGGCGTATTGTCTTAGTCAGCAGGTGAATAACTTTTTACCAGTATTGCTCGACCCAAAGCCGAGTACCGTGTCGGAGTCTATTTTTCATCTGTTGGAGGCGCGACATCGGATCGTATGGCCGAAAGTGGAAAATGTAATTGGTGATGTGTACGTCGCGCTTGAAATTTCAACGATGCTCGGTGTGACAGAAGCCGCGGATTTCACGCGACTTGTATTCGAAGGTCACTCAAGCAGCAGTCTGAGAGTGGCGATATAGTTGAGGGTCTGTAGAGAGCTCCAAGAGTCTCGACGGAAGGTAAAAACCTTAGCGGGGTAGAGCCACTAGTGGTAGTTCTCCACTAGCGGCCTGCCCTTGAAGCGGTTGTTACACCCTAGATTCCGAGAGGCATATCATCATCGTGCTGATCCGCGCGACGGAATCGTTTGGTTGCTCGTGCGATTGTCGAGGCGGCGATGATAGCGGCACCGATAACAACAACGGTGGCTGCTCCAACGCCATACACGACCTTTTCTCGATGAGTTAATTTTCCGGAAAGGTTCCGGAGAACGTCCAAACCCTCACGTGAGATTTTCATCTCGTAAAACCACCTTTCCCTCTTTTGGTTCGAGACCTTGGAGTAGCAAGAGGCTAGCAGAAGCGGTTAGTAGGCGCAAAAATGATTATCCTACGACCACAGTAGTGCCACCGCGCTACGAGATATCCGTATATGAAGTTGATGAGGCAGATGCGAGGGTGTGCTGTTACTAGTTGGATCGGGCTTGGTACAGACCAAGTAATCGATACGTCGCAGCATACTCTTCAATGCGTGCTAGCCCATCACGCAACTTCTCGGAGCTGGCCTCGTTACATTCAAGGTCGATGTGGAATGCATACTCAAACGGCTTGCCCAAAATTGGCCGCGATTCGATCTTTGTCAGATTAAGCGAGAGCGCTGCAATTTCGCTGAGAAGTTTGTGCAGGCTGCCCGGTTCGTGCGGCAGTGAGACAACGATCGATCCTTTAGTGGGAGCGGGGCATTCGGCGGGGTGCGAGGCTATCGATACAAACCGCGTCGAATTAGTTAAGTGATTTTGGATGGTGCGCTGAATGATCGGCAATCGATAGGTGGTAGAGGCTTCATCACTAGCGATAGCGGCGCTGTACGGGTCTTTGATGCGAGCGACTTGCAGTGCGGCGCCCGCGGTGTCGGAGCACACGACAGCTGTAATTGTAGGGTGAAGCTCCAAGAAATGAGAGCACTGTTCGAGAGCCTTGGGATGTGAAAGTACGCGGGTAATCGTGGATAGGGATCCGTGTCCCATCAGGTGTAGGTGCACCGGGCATACGTATTCAGCAATGATGTGGAGGTCGTATTCCTGAAGGAGATCGTAGTTCTCGTGGACTGAGCCGGCGAGCGCGTTTTCGATGGGGATTACCCCAAACGACGCATTTCCTAGCTTCACTGCCTCGAAGATATCGCGAAAGCGGGCAGTTTGAATTGGAGTAAATGCCTCTCCATACAGGGCTCTAGCGGCCATGCTGCTAAAAGACCCGACAATTCCCTGATAGGCTACCCTATTGTCCATGAATAGGGGATGATAGCCGAAAAGCGCTATGGATACCATTGTTGTTATACCAGCTCGTTACGGTTCGTCGCGATTCCCTGGGAAGCCCCTCGCTCCTATTGCGGGGCGCAGCCTCTTGGAGCGCGTGTGGAAGATTGCCACTGCGGTTCCGGGAGTTGACGGTGTTGTGGTGGCAACGGATGACACCAGGGTAGCTGAGCACGTGACGTCTTTTGGTGGCCGTTTTGTGATGACGAGCGAATCGTGCCGAAATGGGTCAGAGAGAGTATGGGAAGCGGTAAGCCAGCTTGCTCAACGCCCTAAGAATATTATTAACCTGCAAGGTGACGCGGTGCTCATGCCTCCGTGGGTCATCGGAGCATTGGTTCAGGAGTTGAGTAGCGACCCCTCGGTGGTAATCGCAACTCCCGCTACGCGGTTAACTACCGAGCAGTATACGTCAATGTCGAAGATGAAATCATCCGGCGTTGTCTCGGGAACGACGGTAACCTTCGCAAATAATAGAGATGCGCTCTACTTTTCCAAGACAATTATTCCTTTTGTGAGATCGTGGTCTGAGTCGGGGTTGAGTCCCATCTACCAGCATATCGGAGTGTACGCGTATCGCTATGAATCTCTTAAGCAGTATATCGATCTTCCAGTCGGGCGGCTCGAGCAAGTAGAGCAGCTCGAGCAGCTCAGAGCGCTCGAACATGGAGTCCCAATTCGCGTAGTCGAGGTTTCGCTGAACGGCCGAACGATGTGGTCGGTGGATAATCCCGAGGACGTGACGCGGGTCGAGGAGATCATCTCCTTAGAGGGTGAGTTGGTATGAGGTCGGTGGTGATCCTTTGCCGTCACGGGAATACCTTTAGCGCTGGCGAGAAAGTAGTGATGGTCGGCGCTCAAGAGGATCTTCCCTTAACTGAGCATGGATTGCAGCAGGCAGTGGATGTTGGCACAGCGCTGCGTGGTATAGCTCCGCATATACAGCGAATTGTTTCAGGTCCGCTGCTGCGTACAAGTGTTTTTGCTGAAGTTCTGAAGGTGTCATCTGGCAGTGCAGCCCCGATTTCTATCGACAAAAGGCTGCTAGAGCTTGATTACGGTGCGTGGAGTGGACTCTCTAATGAGGAAATTATTGCGATGTCCGGTGAGATAGCCCTGCAAGAGTGGCAGGAGAAGGGGATTCGACCGAAGGCAACCCAGTTTCACCCTAGCGAGGAATCCTCTATAGCGGAGGTAGCTAGTGTCCTGCGAGAGCTAGAAAATGGTGCGGGAGTAAGCGTGATAGTTTCGAGTAATGGACGCCTGCGAGAGTTCCGGCGCCTGGCTGAGGCAGTTGATGGGCGCCTCCAACAGCCAAAAAATTCGGGTAAAGTTCGTACAGGGGGCAGTTGTGTGCTTGAGCGGGTTGCGTCTGGATGGCGTGTCGTGGCTTGGGATTGTGACTCGCAGGGATTGCAGGGCGTGCTTGCTGAGTTGAAGTAGCCCGAGGTTGCTGCTGCCTCGGGCTTCGAGGTGGCTATCGGACGTATCGGTCCGAGGTCTCGTTTATCTTTACGTTGTATGTGCGCCCATCCTTCATGGTGATCATGACGATAGCCTTGTCAGGATAGCTACTTCCCGCCTTGGAGAAACGGAAGTGCTCGCGATTTTCATTTGCTACCCCAGAGAACTTGCCCTTGGCCAGAATTTTCGTCTTATCCGGAGAGAGGATAGCGACGCTTTTTATCTTGCCAGTTAGTCGTGATGGGAGGACTACGGCTAATTTACCATCCTTGTCAGACGAAGGTTTCCAAACAAATTGTCCGGACCGAGTAAGTGAGCTTCCGGTCGAGTATTCCTTCGTGTCGGAAGTAGGTGGTGCTGGTAATTCTGGATCGAGATCGGGGATTACCTCAGGATCCTCTGAGCTGAGTGTCCCGATTCCCATTCCGCCGGAATTTGGGGTAGAGGATGGGGC
>OMII01000242.1 GCA_900299055.1 Pseudomonadota bacterium
AGTGCCCGGAGCGAGCGGGGATTGCGAGAAGCTATAGCCTGCAAAGTTGCGTCACTAAATACCATGTAGGCGGGAATGCCTTTTTCACGAGCGACACCAACTCTCCACACGCGTAGCTTCTCAAATACCTGAGTATCGAATTCGATAGCGCCAAGTTTCTTGCGTTGAGCTGTGCGAGTCTCTGAGCTTAATCCAGAGGTGAGTAGGGGCTCGCGCAGATGCACTGCTGTGCGAGTTTTAAGAATTTCGAGTCCCGCTGAAGTTATCTCCGCTACGTTGAAACGTTCCTGATTAATACGCAGAAACCCTTTTGATACGAGCTTGCGAGCGTAGTAGAGCCACTCGGCTTTGCTTCTTCCTCGACCAGCGCCGTAGGTAGTCAGTGTGTCATGTTGCCAGCGTTTAATTTTTTCGTTGCCAGCGCCTGTGAGAATGTCAGCGATGTGCGCTAACCCTACCGAAAACCCGCTCAGTTTCTGAACGCGGAGCACGCACGAAAGAAACTTCTGCGCTATCTCTGTGGCGTCTATCTCGGTTCGAGGGGTAAGGCAGTTGTCGCACGAGCCACATGTCGCGGTCGCCCCGCCATCTGATCCTTGGTAGCTCTCGCCGAAATATCGTAATAGAGCTACTCGTCTGCACTCGGACCCTTCCGCGAAGTTAAGCATCGTGGTGAGCTGCTTTGAGGCGACATCGCGCTCGACTGGATCGGTGAGTTGGTCGATAAAATTACGAAGCTTTGCGGCGTCAGCGGAGCTATAGAGCAACACGCACTCGCTAGGTAATCCGTCCCGACCTGCGCGGCCCGTCTCTTGGTAGTAGCTCTCGATATTCTTGGGGAGGTCGTGGTGAATGACGAATCGCACATCTGGTTTATCAACGCCCATGCCGAACGCGATCGTTGCTACCATCACCTGAATCTCATCACGAGTGAAAAGCTCCTGACGCTTATCTCTCTCTTGGGCGGTGAGACCCGCATGGTATGCAGCGGATGTAATGCCACGCTTGCTCAAATCAGCGGCGACCGCCTCGGTTTTCGCCCGACTTAGACAGTAGATGATACCGGTCTCGTCTTTGTGATCGGCTAGTATCTCAAGAATCTGCTTCATCGGAGTGACTCGGGGAATCACTCGATACGACAGGTTGGGGCGGTTAAAGCTTGCCACGAACTGACGAGCCGCTTGGATACCGAGCATCTCGATAATATCTTTTCGCACCCGCTCGGTCGCCGACGCGGTGAGAGCCAGGATGGGCACCTGTGGAAACCGCTCTCGTAGTGTGCGAAGAGCTCGATACTCAGGCCGGAAGTCGTGCCCCCACGAAGATATGCAATGCGCCTCGTCGACTGCGACAAACTCAAGCGAGAGTGTTGCAAGGGTATCGAGCATACCTTCAAGCAAGAGTCGTTCTGGCGAGAGGTAGAGGATCTTAATCTCGCCGCGATACAACTTTCTCCACGTCTCTTTTGAGCTCTCTTCCGTGAGGCTTGAATTGAGGTACGCCGCCGAAACGCCATTCTCAAGAAGCGCATCGACTTGATCCTTCATAAGAGCGATGAGCGGAGAGATGACTAGCGTGAGCCCACTCCGCATGAGAGCGGGCAGTTGGTAGCAGAGAGACTTGCCTCCGCCAGTTGGCAAAAGCGCGAGCGCATCTTTACCTGCGAGAGTTTCGTCGATGATCTCTCTTTGTAGTGGACGGAACGTTGAGAATCCGAAGTGTTCTTTGAGCTTCGCTGTAAGGGGATCTTTGGCTCGAAACAGCATAGTAGGTGGGTATCCGCAGACAATCGCGCTCGATGAGTTGTATCAGGTAAGGGCCTGAGGAGGCCAGAGCTGATGGCGCGTGGTGTGAAAACTCACCAGGTCAATTCCACGCGGACTCCAACGGCGCCTCGCCCAGGCACCCAGGGTTCGATATGAAGGGGGTCAGGCTTTGCCGTTGAACCAAGTTTCTCGTAGAGATCCTTGGGGAGCAGGTCGCGTATTCGCGCTGGTCGATTCTGCGAGGAAGTTGGCTTTGAGATGTCACGAGTTGTGAGATTTGAGGTAGAAGCAACGGCCACCCTTGTGGGGTGCTCCTCTCGAACCCTAACAATCTTATACGAGATGTCCGTGCCTTCAGCCTGCAGTTCGACCGCAGGAACAAAGAAACTAACGCTTACGACCGAAGGGACTGCCCACCACAACCACCGCATAGAAGAGGGAGTCGGATGTTGAGCCGAGATGCTTGATAGACTGAAGTGCTAAAAGAGAGTGCAGTCGCGTAATTTCAACGCGCGAAAAATCTATACGAATAGGGAAGATAACCCATAATCCCTCAATGCAAGGCAAAGAGAAGAGAGACCAAGGCTTGCTATATTCTCGTAGAGGCTTTGGTGCGTTGCCACACCTCGAGTTTTAGGACTTCAGGTCCTTAAGTATCTCCTCAGTAATATCAGCCGAGGCAGAGCCAAAGAGTACCGGGCCCCGATACTTCTCACTTTTATCAATTACGAGGTCAAACTTGTTGGCTTTAGCGTATGTCTCAATCTGCCCCATGACTCTGTCGGTGAGCTCTTTGTTGATCTTCATGTACTTCTTCTCGAGCTCGGCCTTCATGTCAGAGCGAAGTCGTTCAAAATCTCGCGCTTGATTGCGGAAAGATTCCGCTTCTTTTGAGTCTGCACTGACTTTCTCTGACTCGAGCTTGGTTTTAAGCGCCTGTAGATCTTTCCCTTTTGCTTCAAGCTTCTTCTTAGCCTCTTCAGAAGCGGTATCGAGCTCTTTTTTCTTCTTCTGAGCGTCAGGCGCTTCGTTGATAATGCGTCCCACGTCCACGGTCGCGATACGAACTTCTGACATGGCTGAAGTCGTAGTGACACACAGCGCGAAAAGAAACGACGCGAAACGAACAAATCTCATGGTGGAAGTCCTCTGGTAACGTAGTAGTCCGATCCATCAAAACGCCTAGTGGATCGCCTCCGGCATAGTAGTCGTGTTTATCAGGAGCTGCAATCGAGAGCGGCCCTTTAATCGATCGATGCTTATCGATGGGTTCGCTGCCAGTAAGAGAACGGGGATTGGTCATGTGCACGGCTTGTGCGTTGTGTCGGCGAGAGGGGATAACCCATTGAAATGAAAATAATTCTGGGAGTTTTGCGTAGCTGAGAGAGGGGCGTGTGAGGAGAAAATCCTCTCTACATCATTAGATTTAAGAAATATTTAGCACCAGCCGAGCATCTATACAGGTATACTATCTATTAAGGGATAGGTTGTTTCACATGCTCATGAATGTGTTTTCAAATATCTTCGAGGCTCTGATAGCGGCACTCCTAGGACTCAAGCCCGTACCGGTTCCGGTTCGGGTGAAGCGTTAGTCTAAGGCCGCATCGGAAGCAGTTCGTGACCTGAGGCATCCCGTTGTGTGGTATCAGACTCTGTGGTCTCATCGTCTCATGAACACCGCCAAGTCTTCGGATTGCTACTCATCACATCCCTTCGGCGGCTGTAACCGACTCCTCCAACAATACCAACAGATCGGACGAGCGCTCCTGACGTACGAGCAGGTGTTGTGTGGAGCCCTTATACCAGCGCAGCGCCTGGTGAAAGAGTTTGCGGCGGGAGTTTCCTTCGTTCCTGTCGAAGTGCTCGAGAGCTACCTCGATGACCTCCTGGATCTCAATGTGTGTGATGAGAGTTTGTTTATAAAAGTGCGTACCGCGAAGAGAGCGATGGTGCTTATGGCGACGGCGCTGATAGGGCTCAGTGGCGCTTTCTTCGTCTGGCACGGGGAGCTGACGGCGGCGCTTTTGCCAGCGCTTCTCGTTACAACATTTCTCGCTGGCATCGGTAGCGCGATGTATTTTCTTCCGCGCACAAAAGTTATCCGCCGCTTTAGCTTTGCTACAGTGCTGTCTCGAGAGATCGCTAGTCGTCGAGGTCTCGACAAGACTGAGATGGGTTCATTCGCGGGACGATTGCTAATAGGGGACGTTTGGAAGCTAAACGATCGTCAATCGTCACAATCGATGCCGCCGCATCCAGCGCGAGTCGCGATCAAGTATTTTCACTAATCGCACCAATAGCTCTACATCCTACGCCGTCGCCATCGTCTTATTAAAGTACCACGGTGCCACTTTCCTATTTCCACGACGTGGCATCATGCGAATCTTTTCGGAGATCTTCTTTACGTCGAGATCGAGTTGCTCGCAGATCCATGCGAAGGAGAATTGATGCCGACGCCCTGACTCGAGACTACCGAAGAGCCACTCCTCTGCTTCTTCGATCTCACGCGGGTCATTTCCGACGTAATCCAGTATAGCGCGTTCGAGGATCGCCAACAGAAGGCGGCGTTCAGGGCTTCCTGTCATATTTGGGAGTCCGAATACCTGATAGTAGTCGCGATCGATATCGTTACAAACATTTTCCATAAACCTTGTCTGTCCCAAGTTGTGTAAAACGTACTCTGGTGTCTCCCCGCGTTTGGAGGATTCACCTTGCACCGTGTGCCGTAAGGTCGATATACCTACCGATGTGATCTGAGCGCGTCGCCAGGGGGTAGTTCCATGTGTCGCTCGCGGTACTCAAATCGCACTAGAAAGAATCGACTATCGTGTGACTATGACGAGGCACACGTCGGGATAATTCAGCTCATGAAGCAAAAAAGCTCTTATTCATTCAACTCCGTTATAACAGCGATATTCCTGCTCTTTCCGGCCGCAGGGCGCGCCGATTTCATCTGCTCAGCCGATATCTCGTACAAATGGGAGAGGGTCGATAGAGATGAAAATACCGAAGAAAAGGCTATTTCGAATAAAGACAACAAGAACGGAACAGCTGCCCCGGTAGCGCCGACGCAGCCCGCTGTGAAAGAGGCTCCATCCCACGTCCGTTATGCCACTGTGGAGCGAGGCGGAGCGGATGAGGCAGGGGCTAAGACGTTGCTGGGAATGGAGCTGAGCCGTCAAAAGGCTCGTGCGTCTGATCGCTGCAAACGCGAGCACGAGAGCTTTGGCGAATGTTTAGCTACGAAGCTGTCGGTCAAGGGAACCGTTCTGAATTCTTTGAGCTTTTCAGCTCGCACGCAGCTTGAGAGGGCGATCACCGAGGAGTGCCAGCTTCAGCAGGGGACGTGTCTTGCAGTGGAATCGACTGAGCCTGTCTGTCGCGAGGTCGCCAAGCCCGACAAATCCGGTAAAGGGCCCGCTGTTGAGGTGAGCTCGGGGGCCGATGGTAAGAAGTCAGATGCGGCCGGGGACAAGCGTGCGGAGGCCCCTCCGTCAGCAAAGGCTGAGGCAAAGGGCAAGGCTCCCACAGCTAAAAAATAGTATATTCAGACACTTGCGGGCGTTTCCGAGAGGTGGATTCCGGCAGCTGTTGGGGCCAAGCTCTTGTCGTGCACAAACGGAATCGTCAGTCGGCCCCGAGCCTAAACGCATCTTATAGATGGGGTGTAGCGGTTTGTCGTTGCTCTTGATTCCTCGCCCCTGAGTGGTTAACCTCTCGTAGTTGTTAGACACATAGACTCTTAGGAGGAGATTTTTTGAAACCCTTTTCTAAACCCGCGTTCCGAAGCGGAGGACGAGGATTCCGTCCACAGACCCCACCTGATACCCACCGTATCAACGAATTTATCATCGCCAGAGAAGTTAGAGTTATTGCTCCAGATGGAGAGCAGCTTGGCGTGTTGGCTCTTAAAGACGCTTTGTTGAAGGCGCAGGAGTTGGAGCTCGATCTCGTAGAGGTAGCTCCTCAAGCGAAACCGCCAGTTTGTAAGATCTTGGATTACGGAAAGTTTAAGTACAAGGAACAGAAGAAAGAGGCGGAGGCTCGCAAGAATCGCTCTGAGACTACGATCAAAGAGTTGCGACTTCGCTATCGTACGGATGTTGGTGATCTTGAGGTTAAGCTTAAGCAAGCCCGCGACTTTTTGGCGGAAGGTGACAAGGTGAAGTTTGTCATGCGCTTTAAGGGACGTGAGGCGATGTACATAGAGCTGGGACGCGAGAAGTTTCAACAGATCGAGGAGCGTCTCAAAGACGTTGCTACGGTCGATGAGCGATCGCCGCTGTTCGGTCGCCAGATACACATCACGTTCGCCCCCGCCAAAGCGTAGGAAAGTTACCATGGCTGGATCTGATAAGGCGCCGGTAGTAGCTCCGTTTCGGGGCTATACGTGCCGTGAACTATACAATGCGATCTTTGAAGCTGATGCCCCGGAACAGGTGGTCCGTCAGTTGCCATCCCAAAGCCTCTTCATGATCGTGAAACAGCGAGGATTGGCGTCGTCTAGTGATCTGATTGGCATGGCGTCGCTTGAGCAATGCCGAATGCTCTCTGATTTCGATCTTTGGCACGGAGATGTGCTTAACGAAGAGGCGCTTTGGGAGTGGTTGAGTCTTACTGACGAGACCGACTCGCTTGAGCTACTTCAAAAAGCTGTAAAGTTCATCGATCTCAAGCTGATCGCGATGCTGATCGGTAAGTACGTACAGGTGAAGGTTCTTGAGGAGCCGACAGATCAGTCTCCGGGGCCTGGTTTCCACACGCCAGACAAGGGGTATACATGGATCGGGATTTCGATGGAGAACCCGGATCATCACTTCCTCCTGGCGCGCCTCTTGGCTCTCATATTTGAGACCAATACTGAGCTTTTCTACCAGCTTCTCTCAACATCATCAGTAGCGACGATCACGATGCTTGAAGAGGAGTCCTACCAGGACCGGGTGAAGCGCCTTGCGGCCGAGGGTGTTCCAGAGCCCGAGATCGCGGCTCAGGTACACGCGCCATATGCGTTTACGGACGCGCTGCACGATATTCGGGAGAACAAGCCACGTAAATCGATAGAGGATGTTCGTTCTGTTGAGCCTCTTCTGTATGAGGCTCGCTCGACGCGACTTTTTGCTGAGCTCATGCGCCGCGTAACAGATCATGAAGCCGTAGAGATGGAATTTACGTATATCATGAACGCGGCGGTAGTGAGGTATGGAGTCGACTTCTCCGATCAAGAGCAACTGCTCGTCTTGTGTGAAAAGGTTAAGGGAGCGATTAATATCGCGCTCGAAAAACTGGTGAAGGACAGTGATCGCTCAGTGCTCGATGTGTATCAAGTGCTAGGACTTGGTAAGCTCTATCGTTTAGGACTCACTGATATTACCAGCCTGCGGTCATCGGCCAGAAAGGTCTCCCTTGATGTGGCGGAAAAGTTTAAGGAATCCGACCGAGTCCTATTCGCTGTGCTGGCGTGCGCACGAGAGGCCTTCCCGTCAATGCCCATGTTTCTAGAGGACGATGGATCCGTGGTAGAGAACGATGGCGCCATGGCCAGCGGCGACCGAGCGATTGAGACGGTTAAAGCGATAGCGACGATTCGGGCGATGCTTGAGACGATTGAGCAGCCACAGGCGCCAAGCGTCTAATTCTTCATCGTTTGGAGGCTCGTAGGAGGCGATCCATAATCGCTGCTCCAAGACCGACTGGCTCACAGGTGTCGACAATAATCATGTCTAGGTTCATCTGATCGAGATCTCGTAAGGCTGCAAACAGGTTTGCCGCGATTTCACTCAGATCCCCAGAGCGACTGAGAATCTTGATCGCTTCTGTGTTGAGAGGCTCAGTTGTATCTGAGAAGCGAATGACACCTACTCTAGTAGGGAGTGGTGTCGCGTTGTCTAGCTTGTCCCTGAGAATTACAGGAGTATTGGGTGAATAGTGTTTTTCGAGCATTCCAGGCGACAGGAGAGGTGAAATATCAGCATCATCGCGCGGCGCAAAATCTTTAACTTTGCAGCCAAGAGCTGTTTCCAGCATCGAGGCGGTAATGGCTCCCGGTCGGAGAATTGTTGGAATCTCATCAAGCAGTGAGACAACAGTCGACTCGAGCCCGACATCACACGCGCCACCGTCGAGAACGTAATCTACCAGGTCTCCAAGATTGTCGCGAACGTGCTGCGCGGTAGTGGGGCTTATGTACATCGACGGATTTGCGCTTGGTGCCGCGATCGGTGTTTGGCTCAATGCGAGGAGTTGGAGTGCCATATCATGTCGCGGAATGCGGAGTGCTACCGTGTCCCCACCAGCACAACTGTCAGCGCATATCTCTCTAACACGCGGAGCTACAACGGAGAGTGGGCCAGGCCAGAAATGCTCAAGCGCCTTGAGGCGGTTGTGTAGAAGTGCGGGGTCCTTTGATCGACTAAAATCGATGTACCTCAGCAGCTCCGTGAATGATGGCACATGAACAATAAGCGGATTTGATGAGGGGCGTCCTTTGACATGGAATACGCGACGGATAGCTGCGGGATTCGTCGCATCCGCCCCAAGCCCATACACCGTCTCGGTCGGAAATGCGACGAGCTTCCCCTCACGAAGAAGGCGAGCGGCGTGCTGTATCTCTGGTGTGTAGTCGTCCGTATGCATGAGTCAGAAATATATGTGTGTGAGTATTGTAAGTTTAAGAGGGCTTTTGAGGCAAACTGGACGAGTAAGACCCCGGAGAGCTGGTAGTGAGGTCCTGGTATAAGGGATTTACGAGGTGAATGTGCCAGAAAAGGGTAAAATCTGGGATGGGAGTGCTTCTTGCGGTGACCTGTACCCGACTGGGACGACAGAGATGCCGATTTGAAATTAGCCAGCGCTCGGTGAAAAAATGAGAACTGCCTTCGTCCAGCCATGAGCTCCATCGATACCCTGGGTGATCGCAGATGATGCGTTGGAGTCGTGTAGTGATCCGTCTAAAACAACTCGTATCTCAGTTAATGAGGGGCTAGCCCTCAGGATCTCTATGGGCACGGTTGCCTGTCGCTGTTTGTTCAGCCAAGAGTAGGTGCCGTGCGCCATGTACCGGGAACCTGCAACGTGCTCAAGTTTTGTACTCGTAAACGTAGTCTGTTTTGTGGGTAGTTTGGCGAGAACAGTTTGCAGAAATACGGCCTGTAAGACTTGGTCGGGGGGGAGCTTTACAGATGAGAGGGCGAGAGAGAGAGAGAGTTGCGAGTTCGTCACAGCAGACGGGTCAAGGATTACTGTGCCGCTAAAATCTCGCAGGCTGCCGTTCATCGAGAGAGCTGGATTTGGTGAAGTTACTCCAAAAGCAACACTTGAAGATCTGCGAAGGAGGACCTGGTGCACTGGTGTGGCCAAGCAAGTGGTCGATGCACACGCTGTGGCTACGACCACAAGCATTGTTGTCGTGCGCATCCGAAGTAACATCTGCACCGCAGCTAGAAGAAAAGATGCTTTTCTATTGTCTCTTTCGGGTGATCTCATCAACCATATCTTCCTCTGCTTTTGATGGATTCAGCAAGGTGATATGCCCTAGTTTTCTTCCCGGGCGAGGATCTTTACCATACAAATTAACTCTGGCGTTCGGCAGAGTGGCGAGATCGTTGAGTGACGGCACAGAGCCGATGATGTTGAACATGACGGCGCGAGACTGAGGCTCGACGCAGCCCAGAGGCATACCGGTGATGGCGCGGATGTGATTTTCAAATTGACTGCTTTTCATGCAGTCAATCGTCGCGTGACCTGAATTGTGCACACGAGGCGCCATTTCGTTGACGAGAATTTCTCCGCGCACCTCGAATAGTTCAATAGCGAGCGTGCCAATATAGTCGAGCTCGTTCATGATGCGGACAATGAGGGCGCGTGCGGCTGCTTTAAGATCATGCGAGACATCGGAGGCCGGTAGTTCGCTGCGGTGTAAGATTCCATTTATATGGGTGTTGCAACAAAGCGGAAAAACGGAGACCTCTCCACCTTTATCGCGCGTGGCGATAATCGAGAGCTCCCGAGAAAAGGGAACAAAACCTTCAACGATAAGGGGCGCTCCCCGCAGGGAACTCCATGCCCCTGCAATATCGCTCGTAGTTTCAATACGAGCCTGGCCCTTGCCATCGTATCCAAAACGGCGCGTCTTTGCTATGCAAGGAAGCCCGAGAGCGTCACACGCTTCGCGCAATTCAGCTTCTGAGCAAACTCCGCGAAATCGGGGCGTGGCGACACCAAGGCCTTGAAGAAACTGTTTCTCTAGTAATCTATCCTGAGATACTTCAAGCGCACGAGGAGGTGGAAAAATAGGAGCAAATGACTCGATAAAGTGCGCTGATTCGCACGGAACGTTTTCAAACTCATACGTCACTACGTCGCATCGCTGAGCGAAAGCCTTGAGCGCAGAGCGATCGTCGAATGAGCCGACCACGGACTCTCCCAGACCTGCTACTGTTGAAGTGATTTGGGTGTCATAAAAATAGAATGAGTGGCCTAAGGGGATTCCGGCCTGCGCGAGCATTCGTCCTAATTGCCCTGCACCGAGGATCCCTATGCGCATGGTGTGGTCCTAGCGTTGTTGAGTTGAGGGGGCTGGACACGCCAGGACTGCTTCGGTCTGCCGTTTGCGGAACTCCTTAAGCGTGTTCAAAATATGCGGATATTTAATCCCGAGGATGCTGGCGGCTAGAATTGCTGCGTTGATGGCCCCGGCCTTTCCGATCGCTACTGTGGCAACTGGTATGCCAGCTGGCATTTGAACTATGGAGAGGAGTGAATCCATTCCGTGCAGTGCCTTGGATTCCACTGGTACTCCGATGACGGCCAGGGGTGTCATCGCCGCGACCATACCGGGAAGGTGAGCCGCACCACCGGCGCCAGCAATAATGACTTCAAGTCCTCGTGCACTCGCTTCTGAGGCGTACGTGGTTAGGAGATTCGGTGTGCGGTGCGCTGAGACGATTTTAGACTCAAAGGGAATTTGAAGGCTCTCTAATGTCTCAGCGGTGGCCACGAGTGTGTCCCAATCTGAGCTTGAGCCCATAATGAGTCCAACGATTGGAGAAGGTGATGAATTCATGAGGAAAGGCTACTTTGGACCCTGAGCGGGCGTCAATAAGAACACTCCTATTCTTTGAAGGGGAGAGGGACAAATACGGCTTTGAGCGCCGCGATGGGGGTGTATAGGTCTTACGGGCGCATAACGTCTGACGCTGCTTTTCTGGCACAAGCCTGTAGTGCTTGCTGAAGGTGAGCACTGGTGTCAGCAGAAGGTGGTCCCGTTACGACGCTCGCCATCCAGGCACTATCGAAGTTCTTTATGCACTCGCGATCGACTAGGTCGGGGCCGAGTAGCGAAGGGCCAGCGTCTTTGTCATCCGGAACAAGAGCCGACATTTCGGCGCGATGGCCCGCCAACTTTCCTGTTTCAGAATCTTTGCAGGCTGGCTTGGTAGCAACACTATGAAAGCACGTATCACGCCCCGAACCTGTCCGAGCGAAGCACTCTTTAACGAGGTCGACGCATGATACCATTTGCTCGGCAGCAAGCGTGGAACGGTTTGTGACCAGGATAAAGACGATTGAGCACGTTAATAAAAGTGTTCTCATACTGGAGGTTCGTTGGTAAAGAGACCCTACGAGGCTACCACGCAGGCTTTCGCTACACCAAATAGCCGCGCAACGCCCGCTATGTGCCCGAATACTCACACAGTTCTGTTAATACACCGAGGCAGGATTTGGGTGATATGAAGGCGATTCTGGTGCCGGCAGCCCCAGGGCGAGGGGTTGCATCGATCAGCTGGTAGCCCTGGGCCGAGAGACGAGCAAGCTCAGCCTCGATATTCGGCACTCTGTAACAGATATGATGAAGGCCGGGCCCTCGGGAGGCCAAGAACTTCCCCAAAGTGCTATCGGTTCGGAGCGGCGCCAATAATTCAAGCTTACATCCACCGGTGCTGAGAAACGCCAACTCAACTCCTTGCGACTCGAGCGTTTCCCTGAGTGTAACGGTGGCACCAGCGCTGGCAGCGTAATGCTCTATTGCTTGAGAGAGGCTATGAACAGCGATTCCGATGTGATCGACGCTCCACGTATAAGAACTCATCATTGGGGCACTCCAGAGAAATTATCGAAAGCTGTAGGTGGCAGTGACGGATACATGAAGATCGACTGGGCGGGATTCAACCGATGGACCACCTCGAGAATCACTCATTGCTTCCATGGCTGCCATACGTGTGACTGGTGCGATTGGATAGGGGTGTCCTGGAGTAGATGATTCAATCACCGCTATCAAACCGCCGAGCGTAACGCCTGCACCCTTCGCGATCTGCGCTGCCTTCGCAGCGGCGTTTCTGGTCGCTTCTGCAAGACACGCCTCGCGTTCACGGCGCAGCGATTCAGTCGACGGAAACGTTACAACATCAGAGATCTCGTCAGCTCCCATTTTCGTGGCAAGCACTACAAGCTCTCCAAGTCTGGCTAGATCTGACGTTTCAAAGTTAGTTGAAACAGTGGCTCTAAATCCATCGCACACTCGTTTGCCAGATTCGTATGAGCAGTTTTGCTCGACCACGTAGCGTTCGGTCTGAGTGGTAAAATCAGGCAGCTTGAGCTCCTTAATCGCATCTTTTATCGCTTCGTGATCTTTATTGACGGCTTTGGAAGCGTCGCTTGGAGTCTTTGCGATGTTGTGAGAGCCAACTGACACTCGGCCTCTGTCATGCGCTACCTTCGCTACGCATTCGCCACTGGCAGTGATACCTGCTGGGGAAGACTCGCCGAAGGCTATGTGAGGTAGCCCAGCAGCAGCGAGGGCGCACCATAGAAGTATCAGAGCGGTTTTGAGAAGATGCATATGAGATCCTGTGATGTCTCGGCTAGTGGCAGAGATGGTACCCCTAATAGACGCCTCTCGGTACCAAAAAAATCATCTTGAGCGGATCACTGGATCGATTTTCCTTTCCAGATCTCCATCGGCGCCCCGATCAGCCCTGGAGTCGAGATAGTTTTAAGGTGGCTAACCGCCCCGAGGGCTTGGCTGTATTCTGTAAGAGGCACGAGTTCGCCGTTCTCTCGCTTTACTCGCATCGCGGTACTAAGGTCCTTGGCCACCTTTATGTGAGCGGGAGGGAGTTCGACGTAATAATAGCGGGGATCAAAATGGGATGTCTCAACCATTTTTCGGATGTGTGCGGCAGTTTCTGGGGAATACGGCCACTCCTTAAAAACGGTGTGACGCAGGAGAATCCTTTGTGCCAGGTCCGCTACTATCGGGTCCGGCTCAGTAGCCCAGCGTTGAACGTGATAGCACCACCACGGCTCGGTCATATTGTAGATTACATCCAGCGGTAATTGCTCGACGCTCGAGCTTGCAAGGACGGTGCGCATATCTGAGTCGGCCCAGCTCAATTGTCCGTCGCGAGAAATTTCTCGCACTCGTTCGATCAGTAGTTCGTGAAGCTTTTCCCCTAGACGTGATGTGCCGTGGTAGTAGATGTCACGATACATATGTGTACGCGCCTGAAAGAAGCTCTCCAGCGCTGATACTCCACCCTCGCCGATGACGAGCTCGCCACTTGGGGTGATGTGCAAGTTTCGGATAATCATCTTTGGCTCGCAAAAGCCGTACGTTACTCCGCAGTGATGACTATCTCTTGGTACCCAATCACCACGGTCGGTATTCCAGCCACCTCCAGTCACAAGCTGATATGTCCAGCGCGGAACGTCGCTCGATTCGCGGGCGACCTGATCAAGCTTTTCGGCTGCTCCAGCTCCTACGACACGCTCAAGCCACGTTCGAAAACCTTCATCCTCTTTAAAAATCCGATGCGTGACTTCCTCGTGGCTATCAGGCGCCGTAGGAAAAAATACTCGCTGTGCCAGGTGAGAGCCTGGTGCTTCGTGTCCGAGATCATGGCACAACGCGAACGCAACGGTTATGGGTCCCCAGACCTCCAGCTCTCGCTTTTGCGCTTCAGGCGCTTTGGAATGAAGATGAACAAGGGTCTCTGCAGTCAGATTGGCCGAGCCTAAAACATGAGTGAGCCTTGAGTGAATTGCATCCGGATAGACCATCCAAGCAGCTGAAAGTTGAGCTACCCAGCGCAGTCGCTGAATCGACGGCGCGTCTATCATGCCGGCGATTACGGATTGAAATGGGCACGCTCGGTCTAATTCAACACCATGACGAAGATCGATGGAGGAGCGAAGGAAGAGCGATCTACCGCCCTTTCCCCGCGAGTCGAGATAGGTGTTTCGCGTATCGAGGTGATCGGCAATTTCCGAGCTGGAGAAAACAAATGGACTTGCTGCCTGCCTGCTTGGCTTCGGGTCGCCTTGTGTGGACGAAGATGGGGTGCTGTGCTCGCTCATATCTCTCACATGAGTTTGTAAGCGGGTGAACAATAGGCCTAGTTCTTAGGTTAGTCAAAAACCGTATCGATTGCTCGATGCTTCCGTCTCCGTTGCTGTATGTCTCAGATCATGTTGTTGATAGGGATGCGCCGGAACGAGCTTAGTACTTGAAATTACTAGCCCGCACATTGTTCGCCCCGATAAGCAGGCCGCGCCGATGAAAGGGATCGCACAGTCATTGATCTGCGAATACGGAAAATACCTTTAATCTAAAGCCGTAATCAGCATACTAGCTATGGGTCAGGCGGCTCATTGTGTAGAAAAGTAGGCGGTCTATGTACGGAATGATTAATCAGGCTCTCAAAGAATTAGTTGAGTCTCACTCTGGGGCGCGAGTATGGGGTGAGATATGTGAATCGGCGGGTGTGAGTTCGGAGGATTTTGACTCATTGCTCCCGTATGAGGACTCCCTTACGTACCGCTTGGTAGGATTGACATCAGAGAAGTTGGGTCTATCAGCTTCAGAGATACTTCGAATGTTTGGACTTCACTGGGTATCATTTACTGCCCATCAGGGGTATGGCGAGATGATGGCTCTCTTTGGGCGCGACCTGCGAACGTGTTTGAAGAACCTAAACAGGATGCACGGTCATATGGGGGCGATGATGCCGGACCTTCATCCGCCACGATTTGTAGTTGAGGAAAAAAACTCCGAATCACTTACTCTGCATTACTATTCTACCCGTCATGGACTCGCTCCATTGGTAGTGGGAATTATAGAGGGACTTGCACAGAAGTTTCGGGAGCCAATCACTGTGCGGCATATTCCCAAAGGTGAGTGTTCCGATCATGATGAGTTCAATGTAGTGTTTGTATCAGCATGACAGCATTGCTTACTCAGGAGGCGCTCGATGCGCTGCACCCGTTTGCATTTGAGACGGACCAGACTGGAATAATCGTTCGAGTCGGAAGGTCGCTCCGGAAACTATTTCCCGAGGTAGTTGAACCTCAACTATGGAGTGATCTATTTGAATTAGTTCAGCCCTCACCGCAGGCGTCAAATGACTCACTTTTCGCCTTGGTTGGAGAGGTGATCACTGTTGTTAATAAACGCGATTCACGGCTGAGACTAAGGGGGCAGGTGGTCTGTAATGACGACAACAGAGCACGTTATATGTTTTCTCTTACGCCGTCTCTCTGGCGAGCGGAGCAATTACAAGAGTTGGGTCTGGATATCACAGATTTCGAGGTCGGTACTATTATTTTTGACTTTCTTGTATACGCGCAAGCACAGAAACAAGCACGCGATAAGGCCGCACAGGCGCGGGGCAGACTAGAATGGGATGCAAAGATAGGGAAATTACTGCATCAGATAAGCCTCGAGACATATTCAGCGACGAGTCGGAGAGAGGCTTACCACATCACCATCAGCTCGGTGTGCAAGACACTCGACTGGGAGGTGGGGCACGTTCTAGAGCGAGTAGGGTATGGGAGTCAGTATTTAGCGTCGTCGGGACTCTGGTACATTTCTGATGAGGAGGCATACAAAGAGCTACGAGCTGCTTCCGAAGGGTGTTTTTTTAGTGATGGCGAAGGACTGCCCGGAAAAGTGCTTGAAACCAGCAAGGTAGTCTGGCTTCACGACGCTACCTCGGACCCGATTTTTTTTCGGCGCAAGACTATACAAAAATTATCACGAGTCAGCGCTATAGCAGTTCCTATCATGGTGCAAGGCAGGATAGAGGCGATAGTGGAGTTTTTCACGCGAAAAAACGCAGTAGAGCAAGAGACGTCCTATCAATTCTTTCAGCTTCTAGGCATACAGCTTAGCAGGTTAATGGATCGCCTGGAGAGTCAGCAGAAGGAGCGAGAGCAGTTAGCACTCCTCGCCCAGTCGGCAAAAATGGCTACCTTAGGTGAGATCGCAGCCGGAATAGCGCATGAAATTAACAATCCTGTTTCTACGATCTCACTCGTCGGGCACATCATTAAGCGGCTGGCACAAAACGGATCTGTTTCCAATGAAGACCTGAGCCCACAACTAGATAGGCTAGAGCTGTGTGTAAAGCGAATCGCTAAGATAGTATCTGAATTGCGATCATTCTCCAGAGATACCCCTGTCGATGGTTTTCAATCAGTATCTCTCAAAGCTCTCGTTGAAGAGACACTCGATTTATGTCATGCACGCTTTGCGCATGGAAACATCGCTCTGCGAGTGCTTGATATCGATCCCTCGTGGAGTGCTGAGTGTCGTGGTGTCCAAATATCCCAAGTGCTCCTTAATCTCTTGAGTAACGCCTACGACGCAGTAGTGGGCATGGGTTCTGCTTGGATTGAACTGTCCGTGGCAGACAGGGGAGCGAACTATGAGATAGCCGTTACCGATTCTGGGATGGGGATTCCAGAGAGTATCGCCGCCAATATGATGCAGCCTTTCTACACCACCAAGCCGCTAGGCAAGGGAACCGGCCTTGGGCTGAGCATCTCAAGTAACATCATGATTGATCATCGGGGGAGTCTCAGCCTCGATCGCTCCTCGGTGCACACCCGATTCGTTGTGAAACTACCCAAGAGTCAATCCCCGCAACATCAAGAGGAGTTGCGAGCGATCGGGTAGAGAGGAATTTCGCGTAGCCCGCACGGCACAACAAAAGCGATTCCGCTATTGTTCAAAGCCATGGAGCGTATCTTGAGCAGTCTGTGTAGATCGTATTGGGTCCTGAGCAAAGTCGATCTGTAAAACGGCTAAGCTCAGGACTGCGTTACCGCGGGTCACTACGTGCCGGCTCCCATCCATGCTCACCCTTTTCGAGAAGAGTGAGATAGAGAGTCACCGGCTCGGCACTCTCGGGCCTCTCGACTCGATGCCCCATGCCTGTGAGGCGCGGAAACCGTTCCTTCGAGAATGCTTCTCGAAGACCCTGTGCTCCGCCGTGGTACACCACGTCGAGTTCAGTCAGAGCTTTGAGTGGAAGCGATAGCGCGGGCACGGGACCCGATACAAGCTTAAAAGTTACCATAAGCGAACCTCCTTCCCCGCTAACTGGGGGTAAAACCTTTTTCGACCTTCTCAGGACGGCCAGATCGTAATCAGGAGAGGGTGTGAAAGTAAAGTCAGATATCACGCTGCGGACGAGTCGCTTGGAAGTGAGAGATATTCTATGTGTTGAACGGAGAGAAAATCCTGTGTTGGTCTCGGTGGATATGAAGGTCTGCATTCACATGAGTTGCTGGGCCTGATGGTGGCATGGGTCTGCCGGCCAGAATTGGTAGCTACATAGCAGAATTGCACTGTTTCCTACCGAGACGAACAGGTTGTTACGGTATCCGGATATCGGTCAAGCAGTCTCTTCATCTCGCGACGAGCTGCGGGCGCTATCTTTGTAAGAGACGACATTGTGGGTTTAATCTGTTTTGGCCATTTCATTCGAAGAATGCTTTCGAGGCGAGCCGTTATGTCCTTCTTCGGCACTTTTATGGCAGCGCACGCGCTCGGTGTAGAGCCGCAAATGAACGCAAGCCTTGGAACAGATCTGAGGAGTGCTCGAAGTCGTGCCAGCTCAGGAGCGACTTTCTCCATGAGAAAGGCCTTACGTATATCGCCACGCAGTTTTATTTTTCCAGCCTTAGCAGCGTCTGCTACGATAGTGCTCATCGAAAGAGCTGAATTAACAACGTGCCTGAAGATATCATTCGGATCCGCGAGCAATGCAGCATAGCAGCCTCCTAGCTCGCCGCGCATTTCGCAGTACGGCAAGGGAGATTGCTGGGGAGCCAGCGACCCAAAGAGATACCACTCTACTTTAAGTGACCCATCAGGCTGGATAAAATCTCGTAGCGGACGAGAGAAGCTGGTGGAATCGTCCGCGACATCGATTCCGCTCGGTTCGAATTGCTCCAAGGGTACAGGGGTTCCAGACGCCGATGTAATGTAGTTGAGAGTTCCGTGTGGAACAGACAGAGTGGCGTCGAAGCGGTTGGTGTACGGAAATAAAATGTGCAACTCGTCATCAAATGGAGCCTGACACAAGTAGCCTTGCGCTATGCGAGAGCGAGCGGTGATTAGAATAGGATTGTGAGCACTTACATCCAGGCCAGATCCAGAAAAACTCTCAGCTGACTGTCCGTTGATACGGGTAAGCTCTAGAGCATCAATGCCCGATTGAAAGTTGACGGCCGCATCCTGGTTTAATGTTATCGAGAAATATCCATCTGCGTCCGCCGCCACGGTTTGTGAAGCAACCACAAGTGGCGCGTAAGGCAGAGGCGTAGCTCCTGGAGGCGGTGTTTCATTGAGGATTACGAACCCGTAAATCGTGACCTGTGGTAGAGGGGTGGGCGTGATGGTGGGAGTATTAGTGAACGTTGGAGTGGGCGTAATGGTGGGGGTCATTGAGGGAGTTGGGGTGATAGTAGGTGTATGAGTAGGTGTAGTCGTTGGAGTCGAAGTCGGAGTGGCAGATGGAGTCTGGGTGGGTGTAATTGTCGGTGTATCTGATGGCGTTGGTGAGGTGGTTGGAGTGCTGGTTGCAGTTGATGTTGGAGTCACTGTTGATGATGGTGTCTGAGTGGGTGTCTGTGTTGGAGAGTTCGTAGGCGTTTGGCTGGGCGTGATGGTTGGTGTGTGGGTTGGTGTGTGAGTAGCTGTATCGATTGGTGTATCAGTGAAGGTTGCAGTAGCGGTGCGAGTTGGAGTCACCGTTGGTGTGTATGTTGGTGTGAATGTCGGTGTGAGAGTCGGAGTCACAGTCGCTGTGAAAGACGGAGTGTGAGTCGGAGTTTCGGTAGGAGTCTTGGTTGACGTGCTTGTTGGGGTCAGAGTCGGAGTGAGCGTTGGTGAATGTGTAGGAGTGAGGGTAGGAGTGGTAGTGGCAGTATTAACTGGAGTGGCAGTTGGTGTGTCGGTGGGTGTGGAACTCGGGGAGGATGTAGGTGTGCGAGTAGGAGTATTTTGCGGAGTATTAGTTGGTGAATGAGTAGGTGTCGCTGTGGGTGAGTTGCTTGGTGTCTGGCTTGGAGTGTAGGTCGGTGATGAGGTTGGAGTGCTTGAAGGAGTAATAGAAGGGGTATGAGTTGGAGTAGAGCTCGGTGAAGCAGTCGCAGTAGAGGTCGGTGTTATGGTGGGTGTGCTGCTAGGACTATGAGTTGGTGAATGTGTTGGAGTCGCAGAGGGAGTGCTGGTTGCGGTCGCAGTAGGTGAGTCTGTGGGAGTCGTGGTCGGTGATGAGGTGGGAGTGCGAGTCGCAGTATTTTGTGGTGTATTTGTGGGGGAATTGGTTGGTGTAGTCGTGGCAGTCGCTGAGGGAGTATTCGTCGGAGTACTAGTCGGCGTGTCAGTTGGTGTAGTTGTCGCTGTGTTCGTTGGGGTGGTAGTAGGAGATGGAGCAAAATTTCCGATGCAATAAATCGGAAGCTGAGCATCAGAGCAATTATATGAGATGCTTTCATTCATCCATGACGAATCTGTGCGAGATGCATCTCCATTGCCGACGGTGTCTCCAGCTGAGCCAGTCCAGTTGAGGCACTGAGAACCGGAGCCAGTTCGGATTCCATATTCGTCGGTGCCAGTGTAGACGTAGGTGTAGTAACCACTTCGATCCTCATAATATGAGGGGGCATAATTCAGTGCTCCGCTCCAGAGTTGTGCTCGATTGTTTGCAATAATCTGGCTTGCCATATTCCAGACTGCGCCAGTTCCAGAGGTTCCTGTGACGTTAACGGCGTTCCAGGTGGTACTGGATACGAGGGGATACCATGTGCCGGTGTAGCCTTGTGCTACAGCTAACGCTTGGCAGGTGGTACGCATACCCTCCAGCCCACCCCAATCGCCTGGTACGTTCGTTGTTGAAGAGACAAATATCGAAAGCTGCTCATTTGTATTTCTCCATGAGATGTTCCACGTTGGGGTGAACGTCGGAGTAGCAGTAGGGGTGCTAGTAGGAGTCTGTGAAGGAGTTTGCGAGGGAGTACTCGTGCTCGTGTACATTGCAGTCGGTGTCGCAGTAGAAGAGGTGGTGGGTGTAGTAGTTGGTGTGTGCGTAGGAGTTTGCGAGGTGGTTGGTGAGCTAGTTGGCGTATGTGTGGGAGTATTTGTTGTAGTAGAGAGCGGAGTATTCGTGGGGGTGTTGGTTAAAGATTGCGTTGGTGTGATGGTTTGGGTGGCAGAAGGTGTTATCGTTGCAGTTTGAGAAGGAGTCGCGGTTTCAGTCACGCTCGGAGTAGACGTAGTCGTTCGTGTGGCCGTCGCTGATGGTGTAACGGTAGGTACGCTCGTGGGGGAAAAAGTTGGAGTATCAGTCGCGGTAGCAACGAGCGTATTGGTTGGAGTCGGGA
>OMII01000243.1 GCA_900299055.1 Pseudomonadota bacterium
GACGCAAGCCATTGCGACAAAAGTGAGCAAACGATCGATGCACCGAGATACTCGGCGCCTTCCCCTCTCCCGTTTGCTCGAGAGCTTTCACTACCTCGTTGTGAAGAGGTTTCTCATCTAATATGTGGGTTGTAACGTAGCTCTTTTCTCCTCGTTCCGTGCTGACCAGATGGAGTGAACGCACCCCTGTCATTACTGCAAGCTGAATCACCTTCTTAATAGTTTGAGGACGAGATAATCCAACTATAAGATCTATTGGCTGCAGCGGCAGTGATGGCCCGAGATCAGAAACTTCAAGCAATACTTGCTCCGGGTTGGCTTCTCTTACAAATGCACCACCACGGCCTCCTCCATATACTGCTATTCGTATCTCATGGCCTAGTAAGCCACGGTATGCCATCCACAACGACTCAGAACGAGGCGAACTGATTCGAATCGATGAAGCAGTAATGAATTCAGTCTCGTAAACAATCAGTGAATTCACTTCGCTGGTTTCCTTAGTGTACAACGAGCTACCACAGTTCAACCTCTCCCACCTAGCATCGGAGTGCGCCTCTGATCACTGCATACCTACCCCTGGTACACAAGCAGTAGTTGCAAAAACCGCGGCGAAGTCGGAGTATTTCGCCATGACAAACGACCTGACCAGGATTGCTCAAAGCTTATGTGACTCACGTAAGCAATTCAAGCACGCGTATCCACGGCTCCAAACCGCTCAGCTATTCATAGATCGATGCTTGGCGACATTGTTTCCGCATTTTGGCTCTGCTACTGAACAAACAGAAACATCGATAAAGAATTCGATTACAGAGTCTCAAACCCTCCTAGAAGAACTATGCACTCCCTCCTGTCCTGATCGTGCCGCTGTCGATCAACTGAGTGCACGGTATCTCTCGGAACTCCCAACATTTCATCACACCATGTGCGAAGATGCTCAGGCGATATGTCAAGGTGACCCAGCCGCCCATAGTGTTGATGAGGTTATTGTGGCCTACCCTGGATTCTACGCAATCGCTGTGTATCGACTCGCGCACTGGGTCTTGCAGCAAGGAATATCGCTCGTTCCCCGCTTACTCTCAGAGGTTGCACACTCTCGGACCGGCATCGACATCCACCCTGGAGCACAGATCGGCCGAGCTTTCGTCATCGATCATGGAACGGGTATTGTCATCGGAGAAACCACAACAATCCGCGACCATGTAAAGCTATATCAGGGAGTAACACTCGGGGCGCTGAGCGTGGACAAAGGGCTGTCTCACACAAAACGACACCCCACGATTGAGGATAACGTGGTGATCTACGCAAACGCCACTATTCTTGGCGGTGAAACAGTCATCGGAGCGGGAAGCATTATAGGCGGTAACGTGTGGCTGACATCCAGTGTTCCCTCCGGATCACGCGTATACCATCGCTCTGATATAACGGTTAAGTAGGTGACGTGATCGCCCGGCAAAACTAGCCAGAAACATCCCAGCGATGCGAATACACCACGCCTCGCGAGCCGCGAGAGCTCTCGCAAAGAGGAGACCGGCGGTGAAAGTGCCCCGTGTGCCACGCAGAAAAGGCACCTCGCAGCCACTCCTTCACTGATGACTCATCCCGCTCCCACAACTCAAGACTAGAGAGCTCTTCATGCACAAGTCTTGCTGCCTCATCGAGAGCAAGCGAAACGCCTGCGACACGCGTGCTCTGCGATAGGTGACTCCACCAACGATGATCGAGCCTCTCCAGTAATAGCGACAAAACCTTGCGATAACGAATGACTTCGCTCAGTGAATCTCTAACGTCTTTATTGATGCGTGCACTACTCATCACATGATTCATAGTTTCGATGGGATTACATCGCCACGAGCGACTGAGTCGCTCAACAGGAGACGTGATCGGAAGTGGCCACGGATCGTCGATTCGGACTTTGTTCCTTCGCAGCACCTCACGAATATGAGACTTACTCACTTCAGGTCGAACTGCACCATTCCCAGGCGTATAGACCCGTTCGATTCGAGTCATATCTCGAAGCACAAGAAACTCACTCGGCACGACACTCCAAAACTCATCCTCGACCTCTTTGCTCGGGCAGGAAAGCCACGCCACAGGCACACCGTACCGTTCAGCTAACCGGATTGATTCCCTTCCTGATACATCAAGTGTTTGCTCAATCTGAAATTCGAGTGCTCCCTCAACTAACAACAGTAACGCCTGCAGCACCCATTCATCGAACCAACTTCCCCCCAAACTTGGCTGAAAAGACACATCTGCTGGATCCAGTGTGACGAGGCGCTGCTTCAACTCTACTGCTAACTTCACCAAATGAGGGTTTATAACCTCACACACATCCGGTGTCGGTATTCTCCGCACCACTCCCTCTGGTATCTGCATTTTACCGCCTATGTGCCGCACACAAAGCGAGGCCCACCGCGAGTTCAAAAAAGCCACCAGCCACGGCTCTTCACAAAAGATCCCAGAGGTAGCAGCTCTGCCAAATGTCCATCCTGGCTCTTTAGCTCGTAACCCGAGACATCCGTTGGCGAACCAGCCATAGCACCACCCAGGTTTCGAAGCCCACTGCTCTGCACGCTCTCTTGACGCATCAGTTTTAAAGAAGTGGTGTTGCCCCTCTGTCCAATCTAAAATCCAGTGATTGAGTCCATACCAACGACTGTATCCTCCACCCTTACTGTGCACACGCCAACGCGATCGATCTGGAGGGACTTCCCATACGTAACGTATGTAGCGACGGTCATCATTTGTTTGTAACCCAACTATGACCTGAGCCACATCGGCTACTGTTCGTTTAAAATTACGAAGGGTGTGTGGCAGATCACTCACTCGCACAAACGGACTTTCTCTCCCTGAATCTAATAAAGTCATCTGTACGAGACGCCTCTTTCGAACGTCTCGAGCAGACTGGACACTCAAAGCCGCGACCTTGTCGTCATAGCTAGCCAATTCGGATAGATCGCTATGCAGCAACTCGTGAGATGGTGAAGGCACGTGCTTTTGGCCGCATACCAGAGCCACTTTGACACCATCATGCATCCTCGATTGCGTCGAAAATGCGCGATGTCCCAGCTCAACTATCTCCGACAACGTAACTTCTCGGAGGAATCCCCTATATTCTCCCTGCCCTCCCCGAAAACCATAGTAGCCCTGCAACCGAAGCCACTTATCTGCTGCAATAAAAGCGAGCATTCCGTCTTTTTCCAACACTTCTACACACCGTTGGAGAAATGCTGCACAGAGATCAACTTTCGTCACCGGATATTGGGCGTCAAGGTACTCCCGCAATATAGCCGGCATCTTTCTTCGTCCTAGATACGGTGGATTCGCCACTATTACGTCAAAGCTGGCACTGGGTAATCGAAGGTCTCGATCAAGAATACCGAGTGGTGCAGCTAGACTCTGAATGCGTTCACAAAGTCCCCTCCACACAACATCTAGCTTGTCAGTGTGTCCTTGCCGCAGGTATTCCGCGAGTAGAAGCACTCGAGTCAGCTCAACTGCTGCTGGGTCTATATCAAAACCATACAGTTCAAGCTGGTGCGTTTCGCCTCTTTGAGAGACAACTCGGAGGGCTTGAATAAGCAGGTGACCGGCTCCACAACCCGGGTCGCACACACGAAGCGGTCTCTCCTGCGGAGTCCTCACTGGAGAAACAGCTGAACGAACCAGGAAATCGGCGATGTATGAGTCTGTGAATATCTGAGTTAGCGCCGAGATGTCCGCTCGCTCGGCATTCTCCTCGCCCGCATAACTAATTCCCCAAGAGGATCCTTCTCTCTCGGACTCTTTCCATACCTGAAAAGCCCATCCCACAAGGATAGGGTCCCACACAGATACCTCCGGGAGTGCACTGTCGTCATCCGCAAGCGTCACTCGTTCAAAGAGCGGGATCGTGACACCCAAACTAGCCTGAATTACATCGTATCCAACTCGAGGCTCACCCAGAGCCGCTCGAAAGCACTCGCGCGCCAAACGTGCTAGGTAATTCAATCGTGCGGTAGCAAAGCTTGCGGCCCCACGTGCGTGAGAGATTCTCGCAACATCGCGACTGTGTTCGCATACTCGGCGAATATCGACATCCGAAGCTTGACTAGTAATTACCATGAACCTTGGGAGCGTTATGACGGGAAATCGTGTGTAGTCCGGTAAGCAAGTATCTCTCGCCAGGGATGGTACGACAGCTATATGAGCCTTGGGAACGTAGAGTATCCAGACGGCCTCGAAGCTCAAGTAGGTGAACTGTCACCTACTCGCTCCATCCTTCCCACATCCAGAGCACTCGTGATATCGGGCCCTTATGCTCTCCTTGAGGCTTCCCTCGTCGGGGTTAGTCCCGGCCAGCCCAGACCCGAAGTTTGACTTCCCCAGGAAGCGATTGGTACAGTGGAAGTGTTGTTCTCGTGACTACCGGAGTAGAAATGGCCCTTCGGCAAAAATCGCTACCTAAACTCTCCTCGTCAGAGCGCGCCGAACGGAGTAGCAGTGCCTCGCATAAAGGGGCACGCAGAAACACAAAAGTAGCCGGAGAAAAGGCGAAAGTTACCGTCGTTCCATCTGATCCCAACCTCAAGGCAATCCTGGTCGATGCTAGTTCAAAGCGATTATCGGTTCAGTGCGCGAACTCAGAGGTCTCGACTGCGCGCAAGGTCGAAGAAGCCAAAGAATCACTTGGGAGCTTGGAAAGCGAGGTTATCTCTGCTCTGTTTCCAGAGTCCGGTATGCCAGAGTCGTTCGACGAAGTTGCGGCCCGACTGGGCATGAGCCCCCTCGAGGTAAAGGAGATCGCGGACAACGCGCTCAGGGGTCTCCGAGGTCCGAAAAGAACTCCCCGCACCAGTTCCGCATGGAACTAGCTGTCAACCGAAAACAAAATACTTTTCCTGCCGCGGGCTAGAAAGAACAATCTTTCGGACACGTCGCCGGACTCTCCGCACAAGGGCACCCGACAGCCATACACACCATCTCTTGGCATTCTCCGTCGCCACACAGATCCTTACAGCTTTTTTTGGAATCCTGTTGAACCTGAACAAAGACTCTTCCATCTTTCGTCACACATTTAGGGGGATAGATCTTTAAAATTGTTCCGGTCTCAGCGACACATTCATCGAACGAATTCGCTCTTACTGTGCCCTCTTTTTGGCTTTCTTCGCCGGCAGACGACTGTACATCAACCAAGACGAGACACATCACCACGATCAATACCTTCCATCTACCCATCGCGATACGATCCTCTTTCAACGTTTAAAATTTTAAGGAGCCCCCAATAAGAGTTTCAGCTTGTGCAATCCGGGGATGTGAATTCTCCTCCACGCCTTGTGTACTCATCACGCGAAATAAACACAGTGTAGTCGTCTAGATTGTTACCTGCTGTGAAAACTCTGCACCATTCGGGTGACAAATCTAATAATGATACAAACGGGCTGCCGCGACGCCACAGGATTACTCCCGGCTTAACTCTATCAATATACTGCTTCCAATTCGCGCGTCCTGCAAACGCATCATCGTAGAGTTTCCAGATCTCAGGCGAGTTCACATTCGTACGCCCATCAATCGGCACTTTACGTAGCGGCTCACCTTCTGCCGAACTATAACGGTACATGACGTATCCACCCACAGAAAACTCATTCAGGATTGGTCCTGAAAGCTGTTGCATCTGGATAAAGTCGACGGCTTCCTTTGGGACAAGACCGCGATCAATCGGAAGTTTGCTTTGAGCGCTGATGTTCAAAGCCCCGAGACACCCCATAAAAAACGCGATTGATCCTACGGTTTGAAAACTTAAGCGGTGAAAAGCCTGGCTCAGTTTGATGAGCCCTTTGGAGATATTATCGAGGCCTGCTACCTCGGAGCTCGACTCTGCTGTATGTCGCCACCACAGAGCCATCAAGGCGCTCGAGGAAATCGCCGCAAACGGCAAAAACTTTACAGCTGTCAACCCCGCTAGGATCATTCCACACGCTAAGAGGCAGCGACTCGGAGATGGAGTTTTGCCATGCGATTGGTAAACCGCGACTAAAAAGCCGACCTGCAAAAGAACAAACGCGGTGGAGAACTGAAGTATGTGAGCCGGCTTAAACTCATCAATCGAACTGAACTGGATCGTATGGCCACTTTTCTGAAAAAGCGTAACCCACTCCCCTCCCCAGTAGGGTGTTAGTAGGGTACCCATAAAAAAAGCCAATGAAGCGAGCGATGCCCTTCTAACGTTCCGTTCCTTGCTGTCGCGTTGAAGCGTCCACAGGAATACTCCTGCCAATCCCAGAACCGCGGTCAGGTGTGTATTTGCCCATACTGAGCCCAGACCGAGCAGCGTCAGCAATCTAAGGCGAGAAAGTCCCCGCTCTACAATGATATCAGATGCAAGCAGCGTCGCCGCAAAGAGGATCCACACCGTAGTTTGTGGTCTGAGACTAAAATGCGCATAGCAGGCAATCGTTGTGTAGGCTCCTATCATCGCTCCCGCGCAATAATCACGGGCTAAACGACCCATGATCGACTGAAGGCTCGCGGTGAGCACAATCGCCAAGAGAAGTTGCAATCGAGCCAGCCCGACTCCTCCCCACATACGGTCCGTCAAGGCGAATATCACCTCGTGACTCCACGAATACGCTCTCCATGGAGTATCCCCCGAAAACATATTCCAGTAGTCCACAGTTGGCACCGACGCGTGTGAGAGAATCCATCGCCCAACAACGATGTGCCACCAAAGATCCGGGTCTCCTACCGGAATGCTGATGTAAGTGCCGATCAAAACCGCGAGTGAAACCCAGGCAAGAATTTTCATGGTCTACGGGTGCGAGCCATCATTACGTTTATGTAACTGTCCCTCAGGATAGGGCCCTTTTCTTGTTTATCGGCCATCTTGAGAGTTAACGGTATGAGAAAATATATAACAGCGTCACCATTTTAAAGCGGTGCGCACCTTACCTTCTTGTACCAGGGCCCTCAGACGCTCCCAAAACTATCAAAGTAGGCTCGTAAATTGCGATCTACACGACACGCTGGATCCTGCGTGTCCAGATCACAAGGCTGGCCGGTGATCTTCGCACAGCTTTGTACGTAATGAGCCGTTAGCTCAGATCGATATTCCTCTGATATGGCCGGTATCTCGCCATCACCTGAAAATCCCTTACTGAGGAGCCATTGGCGGATAGGCTCCTTATCAAGCATTTCAGGAGCCTTCCTTGCCGAGACATTCTTCGAATATGAGTCAGCAATCCAGAAGCGGGACGAGTCGAGAGTATGAATCTCGTCTGCCAGAACTACAGAGTCATCGACGACACCAAACTCATATTTAGTATCTACAAATAGCAAACCACGATCGCCGACTTCGCTGGAGGCGAGCTTGAAGAGCTCAAGCGCTTTACTACGAACCTCATCCCACATACGAGCCGAGACGATCCCTCTGCGTACTATCTCAGCTTCGGATATCGGTTGATCGTGCTTACCCACAACCTCCTTCGTAGACGGCGTAATTACCGGTTCCTGTAGCTGATCAAATTCTCTCATACCCTGCGGAAACTGAACCCCACTCGTCGGCCTTCCTGCTTGATAATCCCTCCAGGCACTCCCCGCGAGGAATCCACGTACCACTACTTCTATCGGTATGATTGAGAGCTCTTTGCCGATCATGACACACGGATCTGGAACCGCTACCACGTGATTCGGTATAATGTGACGTGTCCGTTCAAACCAGTATGCGGCCATCTTTGTTAATACCTGGCCCTTGCCTGGCACCGTCGTGAGTACTCGATCGAAAGCACTGAGCCGATCCGTGGCAACGAGTATACGGAGTCCGTCTCGCTGGTACGTATCCCTGACTTTACCTTCGTAGCGTGGTCCTAACCATGAAAGACTCGTTCGAGCCAGTGCCGGGGGCGTGGCTGTTTTCTCACTTTCTCGCATTACGACGCTTTCCTCCTGAAGAAATGCCTAGCGCTTCCGAATTGCGAACGATCTCCTTGTCGCCTCCGTTTTGGGACATCGAGATACGCTGCGCGACCTTAATTCTTTTGAGTGCATGGCGGCGAATTTTGTCAGGCTTATCTGAGTAATCCGCTTGAACAAGCATAGCTAATCCAAAATTATTCTGGATTGCAGCATACAAAGACGGATTATCACGCTGACGGAACTGCGCGAGTGCGTCTGAAAAATCCTTCAATGCGCACCGGAGGTCACCCTCACTCATTGACGCGCCCTGTATTGCCTGTATCAGATGGTATGAACCCCGCAACCAGAGAGCATACGCAATATGCGAATGCGACGACCATCGAGCCTCGTGTCGCACAAGGGCAGAGAGCCTCAGCTCAAGTTCAGGATCGTCAGACACCAGCCCGCTTCGCTGCGTGAACTTATTCCAGCTTTGAAGTAAGCTCGCGATGAAATGAACAGTGGCATCTTGGTGTCCATGCGATACACCAACCGACGGCACCGACCGAACGACACGAAGGTCATCCCATTTATTTGTAACAAGCCATATTTTGGCAAAACTTTTTTGATCTAAACTTCCGAGCGACAAGCCCGGCACTCGACGGAAAGAAACTGTCATCCAACGAGGAGAACCCCATATGACACCGCCGAGAGCTGGACGC
>OMII01000244.1 GCA_900299055.1 Pseudomonadota bacterium
CGCCAGGGCGTAAAAGGCTACCGGTATGTCGCTAACTATCGACAGCGAGCCTGCCGACACCGAAACCATCATCGCGGGAACCAGCAACACAATAGGATGCAATCGCGTCGCTCGTACCAACGACTCGTCGTCCATGAGGTTGTTTTCAGTAAAATACATAGCCGATTCCTGGTGGTGACAACTACTTACCTTAATCTTGAAAAGTATAGTCATAGACTACCCCCTTAGTCGAACCCCCAAATTCACCCCAGAATTCAGCCCAAAGGCACTTCGTTAACTGTAGATATTTGAAAACAGGCTATGATCACTCCCCTCACAGCACACAAACAACAAGCGCTACGCTCAACTCCTACGGCCAAGATTTTTTTCCTTAGTTTGGCGCTGAACGATAAACTATTTAGGGAAACGGCCGTTAAGGTCTCTTTAGGTATGTCTACCCAAAGCACCGATCTAGTTCGAGCAAACACACCTTAGGCGTAAACAGTGGAAGCAAGCACTCAACAAACAGGTCTATCATTAGAGCTTGAGCCTGGTCGTAGTTCAGACGCCAATACTCGACAACAATTAACAGAGATCTGCGTCACACAGCTCGGACTCTCGCCGAGCGACGCGCAGCGCTTACTTAACAGCAGCGGACCATTTACTGTCTCAGCGTGGCACGGTCCAGTTGAACTAGACTATGCCATTTCGCAGTTAAGGGCGCTCGGTGTTCTTGTCAGAACGTCACCAACGCATCCGAAATCAGGGAGAAGCGCCGTCTCAATCGACGCTCGCATGAGGCGCTCATCTCTCTATTCATCGGAATATCGGGAGCTACTTGGAGCTAGTCGCATCATAACGCAACCAGGTGCGGTCCCCGCAAAGCAACCACCTTCTAGCCACTCAAGGGCACGTAAAATCGTCGCCTGTATTGGCGTGTTACTCCTGCCCCTTGCGATTTCGTCTTTTCGGTACACAACAAACCTCTCACATGACGCGCAATGGACGATACACGATGGGGATACAAAAAGCGCACTCCCTGCCAGAGTCTCACTTCAAGAGGAATCGACTGCTTCGTTTCACGGAGCTAGCTCTACATCAGGAATACAAATTTCCGCGCACGTCATCAGAAACGGCGACAACTACTCGGTGCGCTTTAGCGGTGATATAGCCGATCCGCTTACCCCTCGAGGGCGCATCGAAGGAGAACCAGTATTTTTAAAAGAAGCTGACGGCAAACTTTCTGCAACTACGCCGAGTAGCATACGTGATGCGAGCGGTACCGTTACCTCTCGAATCGCTCATATTCAGGTCGAGCGTGACACAAAGGGAGATCCTCAACGAGCACATATCGCCATAGAACTCACAGATCCAATGCGCGAGCAGGACCCCGAGAGGCGCACGCCTATCGATATGTCTGTAGAGCTACTAGCGAGATGACTTCTTCTTGGAAGTTGAAGTTTTTGCCTTGCCGCCACTCTTAGCCTTCGGGCTAGCTTTTGCAGCTTTGACCTTAACCGCTTTTTTAGCTGGGGCCGCCTTACGCTCTGCTACCACCGGCTTCTTGGCTGGAGTAGCCTTTGCGGCTACCGACACCTTGCCGACAACTGGCTTGGCAGGCGCTGCTGCTTTCGCCTTTGACGCCGCTACTACCTTCACTCCAGCAGGTTTCGCTGCGACCTTGCCCGGTACCACCTCTTTTTTTACCTTGGTTGAGGTGGCAAGCACGGGCGCGATGTGCTTTGGAGTTGCATTCTTGCCTTTCGCCGCCTGCTTCTGCTTTAGGGCCTCCGGCCGACCTTTCTTGGACGTCGTCTTGGCCTCTTCCGCCGCTTCTTGATCGTGAGAAAAGGACACCACTGTACCCGACGCCGAGATCGGCTCTATGGGGGTCCCTTTGATCACCACTCCACCCTGCTTAAGAATTGGGCGAGGCTTAGGACCCTTCATTCGATACTTATTCTGGACGACTTTAGGCGCTTGAGCCTCAGTCGGTGCAGCTTTCGCGGGCTGCGATTCGCCCTCGGGCTTTTCAGGATTGGCGAGCATAATCCGGGCGTTCTCAAGGCGAGCCATCAATTCAGGGATCTCCTCGGGTGAAGATAGCCACGTTACTCCGTTTATACTGTAAAGAGTAACGAACTGCCCGTTAACGAGCACCTTTTTGCTCATATACTCCTGCTCTTTGCTGCCCTTTGAGCCTTCCTGAGTATTCATGATCTCTTAACTCCCGTTCTAACTAACCTGGCCGAGATTCCTCAACCTGCAAACCTTTCTGCAAAACTCTCTTGGCGTTCACGTGCGCCACACCGACGCTGCCACATCGAGGATATAGCTCCCCTCGTAAGAGGTTAGATGACCCCTCAGCGGCCATCCGATGCGGCAAACCGGGAAGAAGACGAATTTTTCTTGCTTTTCCGTAAATGACCCAGGTCGCCTGATTGCGGGAGGCAGCTATACCTGCTTTTCGGAAGGCAGCCCCAGAACGATTAACCAACTAACTGCAATTATTAACAGAAAACCACTTTCTGTCGCTTGTAAAGTCACGTTCCAGTGTCTTATCCTAGCACCCATAACGGCTGTGCCGACCGGCACCGCACCGCTCGATACCTAGCTCCGTGAGACGAGGTTTTCCAAGTCTGTATGGCTTTGATGGCCTACATCGCAGCAGGGCGGCGGAAAGTCACGCATCGGGTTCATAAGGGGCTCGGGTATTTCAGGGGTATTAAGATGAGTTTTGAGGCAAACGCCAGAAGTTTGGAGTCACTTACCACTCGCCTATGGTCTCGAGACAATCCACTCGATGAGCGAGCGTTGCTGAACCGCAAAACAAAGGTCGTCGCCACACTCGGCCCCTCCTCTCGCTCACCCGCAAAGATTCGCGAACTCATAGAATCGGGAGCAAATGTATTCCGCCTTAACTTTTCCCACGGTAGCCACGATGAGCACCTGGCGGTTCTTACTGATGTCCGACGCATAGCAACTGAAATGGGCGCGTGGGTAGCGATTCTTCAAGACCTCTCTGGCCCGAAAATTCGTATTTCAAACGTTGAGGGTGATTACTGCCCTATCGTCGACGGTCAATCGATAGAACTTCGCGTTGCGAATGGATCGTTGTCTAACGCAAAGACGATCTTTGTAGAGACAGTCAATCCAATGCAGACACTCCATCCGGGGCACCATGTTTTGCTCGCGGATGGGCTCATTGAGCTCAAAGCCGACGCCGTTCACTCCGATCATGTCGCCTGCACCGTCCTCAAAGGTGGGCGAATACGCTCTCGTGTTGGCATAGCCTTCCCAGACAGTGACGTTGATCTACCTGCAACGACAAAGAAGGACCTTACTGACCTTGATTGGGGGATCAAACACGGAGTCGATTACATAGCAGTTTCATTTGTTCGCGCAGCGAATGACATCCTAAAGCTTCGTCATATCATCAATGACAAAGGGGCCTCGACAGGAATCATTTCAAAGATTGAGCGCCGGGCAGCCCTTGAGAATATCGAGGAGATCATTCAGGTCTCTGACGGACTGATGGTGGCTCGTGGAGATCTCGGCTTGGAAGTTCCTCTTGAGCAGGTCCCCATGCTTCAACAGCGGCTCATCGAGGAGTCGAACTACCGAGGAATCCCGGTAATTGTCGCCACTCAAATGATGCACTCGATGATTACATCAGTGCGGCCGACGAGAGCTGAAGTTTCCGATATCGCAGCTGCTGTAATGGGCGGCGCGGACGCCGTTATGTTGTCTGACGAGACGGCGATTGGTGAAAATCCAGCTAACTGCGTGCGCTATATTAGCCGGATTGCACTTGCCGCCGAGCAGTCATTTGAATTCGCAGAATACAAGCTCAGACTCAGAAACTCAGATTCAGCGACCGTGCCAGACGCAATCGCCTACGCGGCGTGTGCAGCATCGGTGAAGACGTCTGCTGACGCACTCATCGCGTGCACCGAGACTGGAACATCAGCACGACTGGTAGCCAAATATCGCCCGAAGCAACCGCTGTATGGACTTTCACGTAACGAACAAACTCTACGCCGCATGGCGCTGTACTGGGGTGTTAAGCCTATCGCCTTCAATTCAGCTGAGAACCACTCAGATGAGATAGAGAGTGCGCTCAAAGTCGTACAGGAACGTGAGTGCCTACAAAACGGCTCTCGAGCAGTTGTTACCGGAGGGCGAGCAACAAAGACGCCTGGATCAACTTCAGTGCTAGAAGTTCGAGATCTGAATTTCGTTTCTTAACCATAGTTGTAGAAGTTTGAAGTAGTATATGACATCAACGGACCTCATCTCGGAATCCGAAGCAACTAGTTTGGCCGGAGTTTCAGCTAGGACGCTGCTCCGTTTTAGCGAGTCGGGCTACCTTACGGTGCAGCTTGCGCTGGATGGCGCACGTTCGTACTCCAGGGGCCAAATCATGGAAATATTCGGCTCCTTACCCGGAACACCGTCGCAAACGGGAACACAAGCTACGCAGCCTTGCTCGTACGACGCATCTTCGACACCCGACATCTCAACTCGTCAGGACACGACATTCACATCATCGTGTTCCGCGAGCGAAGTCGCACCTGTCGAAACGACAACGGTGAAGCCCTCGCAGCCTGAACCGGCAGAATCGACCCGCCCTTCCTCATCTGCACACATCGAAGAGATAGCTCGCCTGAAGAATCTTATCGCTATGCAGGACCGGATGTTGGACGCGAAGGATGACGAGATAGCCGACCTCCGCAATCAACGAGCTTGGCTCAGAGAACGCATCGAAAAGCTCGAAGAGAAAAGTGATAGGGATCAGATTCTACTTCTGTCTGAGACTCAAACGATCAGGCAGCTTATCGCCGTCCAAGAGTCGCGAAAGACTATTGTGCAACATATGCTTGAGTGGATCGGCGTAAGCAAGACCACTGAGGTAGCCACGATACCATCGAACACCGATTACGCTCAGAAAAAGGCCGCTTCCGGCAGTTCAAGAACTATCGAGGTCGAAAAAGCAGCGAACCAGTCGTAGCACATCATACGACTGACGGATGCAATCAGCGGTTTAATTATTGTCGGAGCTGTTTCCCTGCTGGCCGGTGAGGTGCACCTCCACTCGGCGGTTAGCTGAATACGCCCAGTCCTCCTCCTCGTTGAACAGAGGCTTTCTCTCGCCAAAACTCACCGTCGAAAGCCTAGCTTCTGGAACACCCAACGAGACCAGCTCTCGTTTAACAGCCTGAGCTCGATCCATGCCGAGCTTCATGTTGTATTCATCGCTACCACGCTTATCAGCATGACCCTGCAGCTCTACGTCTACAGGCTCGCCGTTCGTGATCATTTTAGATACCGCGATCGCTTTCTCCTTACCTACGCGATTCAGCGAGCGTTGATTAAAATCAAAGTTCACGTCTGGAAAGTAGACAACTTTTTTTCCAAGAGTCGCAACGTCTTCCTTAGCACCCCTGTCGTAATTAAATGGAGTAATAGTGCGGCAATCTGGGATCTGCTGCCCCTGCGAGAAGCATGACGGTTTTCGGTAATCATACGGCTCTCGATATCCCATGACCTGTCTCGTCTCTGGCGTTGATGAGGCAAAGTAACTAAGCGGACGGAATATGAGCTCTCGTGCAACCCAGCCAATCGGATGAACGATGTAGGCTAGAATCCGCAAAGGATGAGATTCCGACTCGCGATATGCCGGAGATGGATGATACTCGCCGATATCCTCATCGCTATTGTCATAGGGAAGGATCTCCTGCGCTCCTACTGGCGTTGCCAGCGCACAAAAAGCGACCGCGAACGTCATCGCCAACGACACAATAAATCGAACCTTTCTCATAAAGCCCTCAAGAGGAGATAAGCATCAACGTCCCTGCGAACTGAGCGGAACTACCCCAACCTTCGAAGGTCTAGGATGCAGTGTGCTTTGGAATAGTCGTTTCTAATTGCAAGGATTTTATCAAACCTGGTTTGCAAAAGCGCGCTACGCCGAGATCCAGTCACATTACCGGTTTTGTCGAACAAGTCCGGCGTCTACGTAGCGCTGACAACCGCTAAAGGAGATAAACCGCCTCGGCGTGCGTGGAGGCTCTGTTTATGTCAACAACTACGCCTCTCAATACGCCCTCTCCGGGGGCTATTTCATACGGGGCAGGTTTTGGACCTAAAAAGCGCTTGAGCGCCACTTCTGTGCTCATGCCGATAACCCCATCGTTGCTCCCGGTCATTCCGAGGTCCGTAATGAAACCAGTTCCCCCCGGGAGAACTTGAGCATCGGAGGTCTGCACATGAGTGTGAGTTCCGACGACGAGCGATAGCTCTCCGTCTACATAGCGGCCCATGGCCCATTTCTCTGAAGTCGCCTCAGCGTGCATATCGCATACCGTTATGAGCCCCGAATCACTTTTGAGCGAGTCTCTCCAAGCCCGCACTGCTCGGAATGGGCACTCGGTAGTACCGCCCATAAAAACTCTCCCCATCAGATTAACAACTGCCACACGCGTGCCATCAGCTGCTGTCCAAACGCAACTTCCACTACCTGGCGTGGTATCGGCCGGTAAGTTCAGGGGACGTATGCACCAGGAGCTATTCTTTTCCAAGAACTCCGATACTCCCTTCCGTTGGAACGCATGGTCACCCAGAGTAATAATATCAACGCCTGAATCTCGAATCTCCAAGGCGGTACCCGAATCGATACCCGCCCCTCCAGCAGCATTCTCACCATTCGCAATCACAAGATCCGCCTGAAGGCGCGACCTTAAATCCTTCAACTGCTGCTTGAGCGCCATACGCCCCGGACGGCCCACTACATCCCCGAGCACCATGATCCTAAACTGTTCATCCCTCTTTACTGGATGCTCACGAACTACTGACATTATATTCTCCGTTGCGTCTGCAAGGCTCCCTTCTCAGTGCAGATCCAATCCATACTTACATCGTGAGAATCGACTGGAATATCCTGCACCAACTGCATAGACCAGCAAACACCGATCTTTACCGCGCTCAGAGGCGCTAGCGCCTCAAAGAATCGATCATAGTGTCCTCCCCCGCGTCCGAGGCGCCGGCCCATCTTGTCAAACGCAAGCCCCGGCGTAACAACAACATACGCGCCCGCATCATCATATGACGCAGGCTCGCCATACCCATCACGTGGTTGAAGTATCCCACGCTCGCCCGAGGCAAGCTGCGATGACCAATCGTCCCCTATCTGAATAAATGACATCGCATTGGACTCATCAACGCGAGGTAGATACACGTATGCCGACTTAAGCGCCTCACCGATGAACATCGCAAGGTCAACTTCGCCCGGAAAACACGGCACCCACGCGAATATATGCCTCTTCTGAGCACCGGGAGCGACTCGCTTCAGGAGCTCTATTAAATGTGTGCAGGCCTCCACGTGAGCTCGCTGCGACCAACGAGGATCAAGATTGGCCATCACTAGCTTCATCTCTCGACGCAATTCTTTCTTAGATTGATACGACATAGGGTGTGATTAGCACTTACACGTGGGCAACGCTTCCACTTTGCCCCAAATCGGCCTTTTTCAAAAGATCCAGCCCATGAGCAACTACCTTGCCGGCGACCCAGGCCACACTTCACATCGCCAGAAAGCACTTAATCACCCGCTATCACTACTCAAAATGTTTTATCCCTAAAAAGGTTCACGAAAATATTTTGGTGATGGCTCGCTCCATATTATTCTGTTCATATGAGGTTTTCAGTGGTTCTCCTGTGGGGCGCAATGACATTTGCGGCCGCTCCACATCTCGCTACATTGGCACACGCCGGCGCTTTCGACGAACTCGCCGGTCACACCGTCAGTAGCTCTAGGTATGACAAGACCGGTACGCAATCGTCACCAGACGCTCTTATTACCCACAAACCATCGCAACGAATTATTCACATCTTTCAGAAGACTCAAGCTGCGATCCGACTACGTCATTTCCCCGTCGCGTCCTCAATCGGCACCACGGAATCAACACACGCATCGGCATTTGTATATAAACAAAAGAACATTCTCCTGTCTGATACCCTCGTGAAACTTTTGCAATCGGAGGATCAGCTTGCCTTTGCGATCTCTCACGAAATGGCGCACATCGCACTTGGACACACAGCAAAGTCAGGACCTCGTGAAGAGTTAGACGCTGATGCGTTCGCAGTCGCCGTCCTGATAGAAATGGGGCTGAACTCGTGTAGTTCGGCCTCAATGCTTGAGACCATAAAGAGTCGTGAGCCGCTGTATCGCGATGCCCTTACCCATCGCCAAGAACACCTCATGAAAACACTGCTCTCTCACTGCCCCGGAAGTTCTACACTGTAGCGTTTTTCACCAGAGATCAGGGCTTTCTACAATCGAGGAATCAGGTGGTTACGATAACCACCCGAGAACTGTCGCTGCTTTGAGTTTAAGTTCGCCGTTTCCGTTGCCGATACCCCTTCAGGGTCAGGGATATTCGAGTGCACTGGAACATTCCAACAGCCGAATAGCTCCAATCCTGCCACTGGGGAAATCCGCGCTGGAGAGCGCGAATAGCGACAGAGAGATGACGACACTCGGAGCGACAAATATCCTGTCAGACGCGGAGAGGCGGACTGCTAGCATCCTACTTGTTGAGCCCGACGCAGCCGACCGAGCGCTACTGCGAACCACGCTCCGAGCATTGGGCTTTACAACAATCTCGGAAGCCCCTAGCCATATGGCTGCCCTTGATAAATTTGAGGGTCGCAAGTTTTCTCACATCATCTTTGACGCCAAGAAGGGCAACTATCCTGTTATTGACTGGTTCAAGCAGGTAATAGAAATTGCCCCAGACATCGTCGCTATTCCAGCCTCGGCCAACCCAAGCGTTGATGACGTGTTTGAGATCCTCCTGCTCGGAGCGAGAGGATACCTCGTAAAGCCGTTCAACCGAGACTCAGTTGAGCAATCAATCGTTCTGGCAACTAAAGGAGAGCCCATCCCAGACGTGGTACGACAGGCACGAGATAGAAACGAAGCATTGGTGGCTATCATTATGAGCTCTCTCGATCGCCTTGCCACTGTCTATCGACAGTCGAAGCAATTCGAGACTGCAGCACGCGAACTGCCCCGGGCCGTTGCGGCGCTACGCCGTTCTTCTGATTTAGCCCTCACCTTCGCCAAAGGTGGCGAAGCTGGTTTGATTGAAGCTCTAGAAAAATTCGCTGTCGATAAGAGTCGAGGGCCTGCCACACGACTAGGACGACTTCGGAAGAGACTCTCAACCACTCGAGGTTCGGACGAAGTCGCCGCCGAGTAGACCGCTTATGAATTTCAAAACCTTCCTCCCACAATCTGTCGTATGCGAGTTGCTCTGCTGCACGCTCACCACGATCGCGCTGGGGCTTACCTCTAGCGAGGCGCAGACTCTAGAGGAGCTTAAACAACTCCCTGCGTATCAAAAACTAGATGCTCAGACTGGGCGTTCACACTCTAGTGTCGCACAACCCAGCAGTACAATTAATCGAGACACAAACTTCGGCAGCCTATGGCTTAGCAGTCGAAGCCCCTCTAATCTTCTTTCTTGGCTTCAGGCAAAGCTGCCCGAATACGGATATATGGACAGCAGTGGCGGACTGCACGACGAATACGCCGGAGCGCAAGCTGTTCTAGTAAGTAAACAGCACGTACGTGTTCGCATCGATATCTTGATCCCGAGAGCTGAGTACGCGACCATGGCCCAGTTCAACACACTTAAGAGCTTCAACCAGTTTCGGCCTCCGACGCTGGACGTTATTGCCGAGCAGATTGTTCCTATCCAGGGAATCGATGCCAACTATTATCGCACTGAAAAAGGGCAATGCTCCCTTCTGTTCAAAGTAGAGCGACTGGGAATCGTCAATCTCAAGACAGACCGATGTGCCGATTCGAAGGTAATGATCGACATCGCGAAAAAGCTAAACTTTGCTCGCCTGAATCAGAAGCTCCTCTCCTAATTAGCGAGCTCCTGTCCCAAGGATAACCGCCGGTACGGTTTTAGCAAGAAGTACCATATCCCCTGACAACGACCAATTATCAATGTATTCCAGATCAAGTTTTACCCATGATTCAAAATCAGCAATTTCATTCCGGCCGCTGACTTGCCACGTACAGGTCAATCCGGGTCTCATCGACAGCCGGCGCCTGGAGCGCCTATCGTAAAGACTAACCTCACCAGGAATTGGCGGCCTGGGGCCTACCAAGCTCATGTCACCAATAAAGACATTCCATAGCTGTGGGAGCTCATCGAGACTAAACCTACGCAAAAAGCGGCCAAAAGAGGTGACCCGCGGATCATCGCGCATCTTGAACACGGGACCTTTCATCTCGTTTCGGCCCTGCAAATCACGCAGGGTGTGCTCCGAACCAAGCACCATCGAACGAAACTTGTACATATGAAAGAGTCGGCCATTAAGCCCCATTCGTGTCTGTCTGAAAAAAATCGGCCCTCGGGATGTCTTTACACCGATAGCTACTACCAGAAACACCGGAGCTAGGAGCACAAGCGATACCCCAGCGACTAGGATATCTAGCAGTCTCTTAAAAGACAGTTTCCAATCGTCCCCTGGGGGCGTCTGAAAATGAATAAGTGGCATTCCACCAAAATAGCTGATTCCCGATTTTACCAGTCCGACACTAAAAATATCTGCCGCGATAGTGGTTCTGACGCCCTGCTCCGCGCAGGCCAATATCAACTCTTCAACCTCGCTCATCACGGGCACGATATCGGTAAAAATCACCTCGTCAATCGCGTAATCTTCCAAGGCCTTACATACCTCGTTGACACCGAAAATAACTCTCCCTACCTGAAGACTGCTCTGCAACTGCGTGCGAAAAACGCGCACTTCCTGCTCTAACGATTCACCCTGTGTGTCCAAAACGGCAAAGCCACGAATATGAATACCTAGCTCTGGACGACTCACTATCTCACGAGCCAGGCGCAGCGCCTGCGGACCGACACCACACACAATCACGTTTCTAAAGTTCCGTCCTTTTCGCCTCCAATACCGAAGAAACTTCAGCACCGCGTATCGCTGTAGCGTTAGTCCACAACCGGCCAACAGGACAAACAAGCCGATAAAAGAGCGGCTGATCGGGAACTTCAACACAAAAAGGGTAGCCGCTAGCACTACAAATACGACGCAGCTGCTCACGAAAGAAATGTGCAGCAACCGCCACATCGACGTGAGGCGCATACTTCCGTACGCCCCCATGAGGTTGAGCACTACGCTGTAACCAATAAGTCCAGCCAGCAAAACCACGAAATAATCATTAATCGGTAATAGGGTCTCCCCCTCAAACGGCAATCCCAGGCGAAGCAGATCATTCCAAAAGAGAAGAGATGTACGACCGTAGTAGGCGCTCAGAAAAGCCAGCACGATGATCAGGTTGTCACCGACACGCTCCAGAAAAGAGATGACGCGCCAATTTTGTTTAAGCATATCGCCGAAATGGTATGTAATTACCCAGTCATATACAAGACGCCAGACAATCTCACGGTTGATAGCGTAACCTAACGAAGTTTCACGCAATCCCCTGCGTAGACCTCATACCACCCTACGCTTACTCTCCGTGGCTCGACGCACCGAACTAGCTTTACTGCTTCCCTAAGGCCTGATCTCGTAACCAGATCTGCCGCTCGCGGATCGTCTTTTCGTTACCTCGCTCGCTCGGCTCGTAGAAAGGCGCACCGTTTACTTGATCTGGTAAGTACCGCACTCCAGCCGCAAACCCATGGGCCTCATCGTGGGGGTATCGATACCCCTTACCATACCCAACTGACTTCATCAGGGTGGTTGGCGCATTTCGAAGATGCATCGGCACTGGTGCGTTTGGGTGCTGCTTAATAGCATCTAGGGCGCGGTGCAGCGCCACATAACTTCGATTCGATTTCGGCGCGGTTGCTAAATAGGTAATGCATTGAGCTATCGGAATCCTTCCCTCAGGCAACCCCACCAGCTCAAAGGCTTCGAGTGTGGACACTGCCACTTGCAAGGCCCGCGGGTCAGCGTTACCCACATCCTCACTGGCGAATATGACAAGTCGCCGAATGAGGAATCGCGGGTCTTCTCCCCCCTCAAGCATCCTGAAACCATAGTAGAGTGCGGCGTCCGGGTCCGATCCTCGCAAGCTCTTTATCAGAGCCGACGCGAGATTGTAATGTTCCTCTCCGTCCCGGTCATAAAACGCCCCGTGACAGGTCGAAAGAAACTGTGCGACGGACTCCTCTGATGGAGCAACAGATCTATCTCTTCCCGACGAGTATGCCTCAAGAAGATTAAGAAGCCGCCTTCCATCTCCTCCGCTTGCACCAACCAGAAGCGATCTCGCACCATCGGATAGGCACAGTCCTAGCTCCTGTTCTCCCCTCTCACACACCCCGCGCAGCGCCGAATCATCAAGACACTTGAGCACAATGACTCGACACCGAGATAGCAAAGCACCAGTGAGATAAAAAGAGGGGTTCTCTGTCGTAGCGCCAACAAGAGCGATAGTTCCGGCCTCCACATGAGGCAAAAATGCGTCCTGCTGCCCTTTGTTGAAACGATGGATTTCATCCACGAACAGTAGAGTCGGTTTCGCGAGTCGCTTAGCCTGCTCAACCACCTCACGCACATCCTTGACCCCTGCTAGCACAGCGGACAACTCAACAAACTCACAATCGAAGGCTGCTCCAATAAGCTTAGCTAATGTTGTCTTACCGGAGCCCGGCGGCCCCCATAAAATAACTGATGGTATGCGACCTTCAGCACGCTGTAGTTGCCTCACCAAGTGAGCATCAAGGGACTCCACTCCCGCAAACTCCACGAGCGCTCTCGGACGCAGCTTTTCGGCAAGTGGAACCTGACTCATATACAGCTATAAAACGAGGTGACGTAGCGAAATCCCTCCTCGAACTGACGAAGTGAGTACGACTCATTCGGGGAATGGATGTTATCTTCTGGCATCCCAAAACCAACGAGGAGCGGAGTTGCCCCTGCAGCTTGCGAGAGTAGCGGAATGATCGGGATACTCGCTCCCTCCCAAATATACACCGGGTCTCGTCCAAACCCATTCCTGCTCGCTTGCTGCGCTACATCGAGTACTGACGACTCCGCAGGTAGCTGCAACGCAGGCCCACCAACGCCGTCGTCAACCACCTCGATGGTAATGCCCGCGGGGGGATCTTTCTTTAGGTAGGACACGACAGCCGCCAAAACCCTGTGAGGGTCTTGTCCAGCGACCAGTCGCATGGACAACTTTGCAAAAGCATACGACGGTATTACTGTCTTCCCCCCTGCTCCCTGGTATCCTCCACCAACTCCATTTATCTCCAGGGTTGGCCGGAGCCCTCGACGTTCCAAAGCAGTAAAGCCCCGCTCACCGCCAGCGAGAGGAACCCCAAGAAATGCCGTCATCTCCTCCAAATTGACCGGAGCACTATTAGCGAACGCTCGTTCTTTATCGGAGGGCGTCGATACACCTTCGTAGAAATCTGGGACTGCGACCGAACCATCCTCTCGATGCAGCGAGGCTAGGAGCTTCGACAGCGCTTGGAGAGGATTCAAGACCATACCGCCGTAAACTCCCGAGTGAATATCCATAGAAGGGCCATACGCTCGCACCTCGCAGTGCGCAATGCCACGCAGCCCCATCGTTATAGTTGGGACCCCTGCTGCGACCATTCCGGTGTCAGCCACCATGAGAACATCGGCTTTGAGACGCTGACCCCAGGTTGGCAACTCCGCGTGCAACGCCTCACTACCGCACTCCTCTTCTCCTTCGATGATAATCTTGATCGTCGGCAGATCGGCACCTACCGCAATCAAAGCCTCCAGCGCTTTGAAGTAAGAAAAGACCTGCCCCTTATTATCCTCGGCTCCGCGAGCGTACATTCGCCCATCGCGAATCTCCGGTTCAAAGGGCCCCGTTTGCCAGAGGTCAAGCGGATCCACGGGCTGCACGTCGTAATGCCCGTAGAACAGTATGGTTGGTTTCTTTGAATTACCCACCCGCTCGGCGAACACAACCGGTCGCGACGATGTCTGCCACACCTCTGCAGAGAACCCCAAGGTGGCGAGATGGTCGCGTACCCAGTTAGCGCACAAATTGCACTGCTCATGATAGGCTGGATCTGCGCTGATACTTTTAAAAGAGAGAAATTCCTTCCACTCAGCTATAAAACGATCCTGGTGGGCAGAATAATACTCAAGCAGTGTTTGCATTCGAATCCTCAACCTTCGGGTTTGCCGCACCATTGTGCTACAAATCAAAGCCACCTGAAAACAAAATAAGGCAGATTTTAGACACCACAGATCTGACAGCGCAGCCATCCAACGAGCTCTGAATCCTTGTAGGCATCCGAAATTTGCCTTTTTTAGAAGGTTGCGCTCTCCGGCTCTCGATGCGACTATACCAGCGAATAGTATTGAAACTTGTGATCGTTATGCGAAGCACCAAAATTACCACCCTCCGATGTCTTGCGATTATTCCCGCACTTGTTATCACGCTATCAGCAAGCGGCTGCTCATGGTTCAGCTCAGGCAGCGGAGACGCCGAGGAAGGCACCCTCTCCGAATCAGATCTCGCAGCTCAGCGTGAGGGTCGCTTCGGCTCAGGCAATATTCCGACCGCCGAAGGAGAAGGAATGTTTCGTGACGTTCATTTCGGCTACGACTCCTACGCAATTGAGGGAGAGGGGCGGATGGATGTCGAAGCGAACGCTCAGAAGCTCCAAGGCCAGTCAAACATGAAGATCGTACTCGAAGGACACTGCGATGAGCGTGGAACTGTCGAGTACAATATGGCACTCGGGTCACAGCGGGCACGCGCTGTAAAAAGCGCACTCATAGCGCTCGGAATAGCGTCAAACCGGATCGAAACTATTAGCTACGGCGAAGAGATTCCGCTCGACGCAGGACACTCCGAGGATGCATACGCCAAGAACCGTCGCGTGCACTTTGCGGTCGGTAATACAGCAGCCGAAAGCTCAAAGAGCTCAAAGTACTAGCGACACACGAAGGTCCAGTTCACTATCGTCCTCCCGTTCGCTATCGGCCACTATCCTGCGAATTAAAACGCAGAAAAGCGGCGAGGAAATCATCAGGGGGCTGCATTCCTCGCCGTGTCTCCATGCTCATAAACATAGACTCAACACTAGCCTGAACTGCAACCTTACCTAAACGGTTGAGGATACGCTGATGAATCACAAGGGATCGGTCTCGCAACTCCACTGAGTCGCAGGTCACCTGAACGCTCCCCCGCTTCACTTCACGCTTATACTCTGCTGCCACCTTGGTGATAACCAGCACCTTACCCTCTCGCAATAACTGCTCGTTTGGGAAGCCGATGACTCTTAGCAGTTCAAGTCGAGCCTCTTCAAATAATGAGAAACAACGGCCATGATGAACGTGATCATACACCGGCGTAATCCAGTCATCATCGATTTCGATACTAATCGCTATCATCGCTCACCTCACTCACTGAAGAGGTACCACCCGAGACATCTCTCCTTGCCAACCCTCACTCGGCCGCCTGGAACATCTCTCAAACTCTATTTTTATCGTCCTGAAGGGCTAAAAATTTCTTTTCAGACCCCCGCTTATGGCAGACACTACCAATGAAAGCTATTGCGTATAAACACTCTGCCTGACGGGAGAGTACACAAACTACATTCCAGATAAAAG
>OMII01000245.1 GCA_900299055.1 Pseudomonadota bacterium
CTTTCCAGTTGGCGTCGGGTATGTTTTTCTTTGCGCGTGCGGTGCCGAATTTATCCTGAGGCGGCTACCATCTTTCTTATCTCTCGCGAGTGGATTGTTGATGTGTGGATATGTGGGGTGGCTGTTTGTGTATACGCAGACCAAGGCGCTTTACTCGTACCAATTCTACGGTATGTATGGAATTCAATACGGCGCGCGACAGTTGTACGATTGGATTCGTGAGCGAACGAAGACAGAGCGCGACATTCGAGTCATCAACGCGACGTTTAATTCTGGCGAAACACATCGATATTTTTATCTAAATCCGGAGCAGCGGGCACGTGTGTCTATCATAGAGCCGTTGCGCATCTGCCAGGGGCGAGATGAATGGAGTGATTCGACGCTCTTTATCTTCCCGGCTCTATGGTTTGAAAGTGCGCCGAAAGGGACCTGCCCGCCGTTCGAAAAAGAGGTGATAGAGGTAATCCGCGACCCCAAAGGGGAACCATTGTATGAGGCTGTTCGCCTCAAACACTCTCCGGCAGTGGAGGAGTGGTTCACGAGTGTCAAGAATGAGCGACTGCAGCTGAAGGTTGACCAGGTAGTAGTGAGCGGTATCAAGGCGTCATTTGAGCACACCAAGATAGCATGGGGCTCCATTGAAGGGTTTTTCGACGGAGACTCCGGAACTCGCGCTAGAACAGACGACATCAATCCGGGAATTTTTGCGCTTCGCTTTGCAACCACCGCGGTAGAAGAGGTCTCAGTGCGTCTCGATAATACCAGTATCGCTCATGCGAGGGCAGAGATTCTTCGCGGAGGAAACTGGCAGACGATCGGCGAGCGAGATTTCTCCCAGGCTCGAGGTGACTCAACGTTGCTGACGTTTAAAAATCCGCAGCCGTCAATTGATGGAGTTCGATTCACGGTGTCGCTGACTGGCGGCGGAGATCATGCATCAGTCCATCTCGCTGATATAATGCTAAAGCTCGGCAATCGAACCTAGCGGTCTACTCGCGTTATCGCACGCTTGCTGCTATGGCTATCGTTTCGCCATTGAGGTCTTTAATGTCTTCAACTTGCGCGCCGGGATGGGAGGCGAGGATCTCAGGGAGATCGATCTCCTTTCGATTGCGCTGAATGATGAATGTGGTTGGCGTGCCTGATTTGACGGGAAGCTCGTCCTCAAGAACGTATGCCTCCTTCATCTCAAGGCCATGGATGTATGGAAGCATGACGGAGAATGAGGGAACGTTTCGGAATTGCCATTGCGGCTCCCCGCTGGCTAGCCAGACGTAGCGAGATGCAGGGCCGCGGGTGTTGATATACCGAGCGATGGCAACCATCGGATGAGCGAGATAACGGCGCCCCACCGCGGACTCGTATTTCACGTACTTTTGAAAGTTTGTGTAGGGAGAGATGATAAACAGGCAGCCAGCAGAGGCTACGAATATGCCCCAGAAGGCGCGCTTACTACCGAATCGAAGAAGGTTGTGAATGCCCTCAAGGACTCGCCCGATAATAATGCAGGCTACAGGAGCAGTTGGTAATACTCGTGTGTACCAGGGCGGACCAACAGCCCACGCACCACAGACCAGCAGAGTGATAGTCATTAACAGGGCTAGGAGGAGGTTGAAAGAGAGCCCTTCGATAACAAGAATAGCCAAACCACACGCGAATAAAATCGCTTCAGTGGAGTTAAATCCAGGAGATAGTGTTCCTTGTGAGCTACGATCGAACTGATTAAAAATCCACCCTAGACTTTGGTAGAAAAGCTGAACAGTGGGATGCTCTGCCGCCGCCTTGAACCACGTCCCCTCCCATGTCACACCGGTCATCGAGGCTTCGGCCCGTGGCATGAGTCGTTCTGGATACACCTTCCACATGATAATAAACGGGGCGAGCATCAAGCAGAATCCAACTAAGCCAGCGAGAAGGTGAGGTAGCTGCTTTAGCTGTGTGATTGGATATCGAAGGAGTACGAGAAGATAAAAGCATCCTACAGCGGTAAGACCCACGCGCGCGACGGGCCACTGATAGAAAGAGAATCCACATACCAGCCCGGTGAGTAGCCACAATGACGTGCGCTTGTGCTTGAGTGCGAGAGCAAACATCGTGAGCCCCCACAGCGCCGTCGTTGCCGCAGAACCATTCGACTGCAGTCTTCCAAAATGAATAAAGGGGATATTTCCGGCTAGTATCAACGCGGCCCACAAGCCAACACGCTCGTTTCGATACACGCGCCCCAAGAGATACACCGCAAAGATTCCGGTGATGTTAAAGAGTGAGTTCCCCAGCCTGTAACCAAGTGGTGTCCAGCCGCCAAGAAGGAGTCCAGCCATCTCCGGGATCGTTCCTAATAGTGGAGCTGGCACGTAACCCCAGTCCCATCCTCCGGCAACCTTTCCTTTAAGGAATTGTCCGGCGAAGAATGAGTTTAGCGTGAAATCAAAGTGGCAGTTGTAGGGGACGTCGGTGAGTTTGTAGAAAAATGTCACCACTCCAACAAGTAATGGTGGGACAAAAAAAACAGCCTCCCGCCGCACGAAGGCACGGATTGCTTCTCTATGTTCAATTGCTTCACGCGCAATGATGCCGAGCGCAAGAATAAGCCCAGCGGCGAAGACACCTTCGCGCAATCCTATAAACGTTCGCGAAACTCCGAGGGTGTAGAGATATCCAGCAAGGCACGCCATAGAAACCAACGGAAGTGCGTTGCTCCACGAAAAGCGAGGCGCAGGACGGCGAATCATGTGCGAGAAGCGTTCTGGCTCGTCGGTTCCAGGCATGAGCCGTCGCCATAGTTCAACCGCGAGCGCTACCAGGAGGGCTCCGGCCAGATAGCCTGGCAGCCATGCCTGTCGAGGTTGTTCACTGAGCAATTTCTGATGAGATACGGTAGCGAGATACAGTCCCGCTGCGGTAGCGATGAGACTGAGGATTCGAAGCGTGAGTCTCTGTCGTAGTCCGTGGGTAGTAGGCTGGGAGTCTGCATCTGTGTAGTGGGGAGTTAGTAGCTCGGGGCGGGAGAAGCGTAGCGTGATACCGAGCCAGATGAGGGTAGCTATCAGACTTATTCCCGTGAATGTCAGAAAGGATCTCCAATCGAATTCACTTCTTCCTTGACTGAACAGTTTATCTTCTACATCTGGCCACGACGTTGACTGGGGGAACTCGTGAGCGAAAATGAGGTGATTTGAATCTGGCGCTACTGCAATCGCGCTTGGCTGATTGATGAACTGAAAGCCGCCAAGCTTCTGCTCTGAAGCGGAGAAGTGTGTCGCCGCACCTTCGAAGGTAATATAGGACAATCCCCCGGAGCTGTCTGGGGCCACTAAGAATGGTGCCTGCGTATGGAAAACTTTAGTTGTGCTAAACGTGGAGCCGTCTATCGTGCCCTGGAGGACTGTGTTGTTTCCTGGTCGCCACAAATACACCGAAGAGCCGAGAGAGGCCACAAAACTCGGTATTACGCTCTCCTCCGTCGCAGGTGATTGCACCGCGAGATCTTTCCATTCAGAGTTGCGAGGATCGAATATTTTTATACTGCCTGAGGGAGAGTTTCCGTCTGTCTTTGCTATGAGAAGCCTTCCATCTGGGAGCATCGCAGCTGAGCTGCACGCTAGCGAAGGAGTCGGCGTCTGGGAGAGCGTGTGAGTGACAGAGGTGGCGTCGAGTCGTACGACTGCGCCACGTCGATCCACCACGACAAGAGAGTTGTTAGGCTCAAGAAAAGCCGCAATCGGTTCTGGGACCTCGGCGTTAAGTTGCCACGTATGGCGAGAGACGTATTGGTCTCCCTCGTGGGCTATCAGTGTAACGTCGCGAGAGCCGGTGTCGGAGACTATGATGCCTCCGTCACTAGTCATAGTAATAGTTCTGGGTTTGTTGAATCCGCGCAGCCTTACTTCAGCTCGACCCGCACGGTTAAGGATCGCGATCTGGCCGTGGTGCGCCGGGTTTTCGGGTTTGATGTCGATCAGACGAGTTTCCGCCGAGACTGAACCACTAAGCAGTATCGCAGCCCAGGCGGCAGACGAGGCGCAGAGCTTTGTGAGGTGTGCAACCCAACTTCTCTCTGGCTTATTCACACTACGATGTTTTTGAAGATGGCCTCGCATCATGCTCAACACCACAACGATTTCCTACCACGTGATGCCGCGCGTTGCGAGATAATCCTTGGCGACCTCGACTCGAGGGGATTTGCACTCGTAAAAGCGATATAAGGCGAGACTTTTGCACAGTCCTAAAACCTGACATTCGTTTCGCTCGAAAAACACCTCAAGGACACCTTCGATATCCGCGGCGGTGTTTACGTGCTCATACTTCATGAGCACTTGGTACTCGAGCCCATAACGCTTCTTGAACTCATGTCCAGATATGCGAGTGCCGAGGTACCAGAGTGGTGTTCCCTCATTTGGAATAGCGACTCGAAGTGAGCCATCCTGCTTGAGTAGTAGCGCTGATTGGGCAACGACAACGGGGAGATCCATGATGTGCTCAAATACGGCGATGTTGGTGATCCGATCGTAGGGTCCAGTGTGCTTTGCCTGACTAATATCATCGAATACGTTTCGCACTCGCTCTCGGCCAGGGGCGTTTTCGTACAGTGCACGAAATGGCTCAACGATGTCATATGGTCCGACAATCGGTTCAAATGGGAGTTGGTTGAGTGTGCCCGCACCAATCTCAAGGGTTGATGCTTGTGAGCCAGGTCGAATATCGGAGGCAACTTTGTAGTGCATCCACCCTTCGAGCCTCTTGGAGATCGAGGTGGTTGTATACTCTCCGTTGCGATTTCCGAAGTAGTGTTGCTGGTATATGGCGCGATAGGACTCCGGGAGCTCGATTCGCTTTTTTGGATACAGTGAGAGAACAGATTGATTCATAGCTATCTCGATCGTCTCGGTTTAGATGAAAGCATACTTCCACCTGGATTCGGCCTATCTTGCAGTTTTAGCTTGAGTTTCGTGGTTTGGCATCCGGATTCGTGCGCCAAAGCTTCTGAGTGCGCCAATCCGATAATAAACGGGATAGTGTTTTACCGAGCTGAGTGTCTTTGCTACTGCGGCAGTAACGTGACTATCGTCAAGACAACGTTCTGAGAGTAGGAGAGCTTGAGAGAGTGTTCGGTTATCTCCTTGCGGTATCCCGGATACTCTCGAGTGGCAGCGGGGTCATGTGGCAGAGTCACGATGATACCGGGTTTTTTGGGCTGTGCCGCGTCAAGTGGAAGGGGTTGAGAATTGTGAACCCGTTCCCAATTGGGGAGAAAGTATTGAAGGCAAGGCAGGAAGTTCTCAAGCGCCTTCTCATCAGCCCTGTTCGAAACCCAGGCATCGGAGTAAGGGCTTAGACCCATCGAAGATGCCACCTTGATAACCTCCATTGCGACCACCTCGCGGCCTACAGGAGCTCGGGGGGGCGTCAAAATGGGTTGCGTCTGAAATGTGGCAGAGAGGGGCCAGTAGAGGGACACCGTGAGAGCAAGCACGCACGCGCGCGCTGCGCAGGGCCAGCGGTGAAGTGGTTTGAGTAGCCACAAGACACAGCGGCTCATGACGTAAAGAATCGCTGGAATGATGATTAATGCTCGATAGAGCGCAAAAGGAAGTTGCGGGCCGATCTTGCCGTGTAAGTTGGTAGCTGACCAGATAACTGGGAGACACCATCCTGCGAGGATTAGCGAGACGAGACCCCCACGAAGGCAGAGTGCAAACAGAGCCGCTATTATCGTGGGAATTACGAGTGCGCTTGGAGTAAACACTGGGTGTGAGAAGGAGAGTGTATAACCGAGCGCCTCTTGAAAGCTTGAAAGCATCTGATCGAATCCGATCTGCTTAGCGCGCAGTGTGCGAGGACGGATCACATAGAGTGCGACTCCGACGACGATGCAGTTTGCCAAGACGGCTGATACGAGAGTAGCAATCTTCGTTTCTCGTCGGATGAAGGCACGAATCATCCAGAGCGCAAGCAGGAACCAGATCAGCGCTACGAGGGCGAGCCCCGAGGTGAATGACGCTGCCAGAAGCCCTGTCGTCCACGCGGTAGCTAGGGCTCCAGCCCGAGAGGGGCGTGCGGCAAACAGGAGTAAGGCGCCGATAGCCCATAATCCGTAGCTCACGCTTGAGATCGCCATCTCAAACGAGCGCGATATCTGGCAAAACATTGGGTAGCTGAACAGTGCGGCGGCTGCCAGTGCGGCTACTGCCGAGGCGTGCCGTTCCTTACGATGGAAGCTGCGAATTCCCGCAAAGAGAAACAGCGCACCAAACAGGATAGGGAATGAGAACCCGGCTCGGTATGCCCAGGGGCTAATACCGAAGAGCGCCGTAGGGATGAGATTAAGCGTCAGTGAGCGGGATGGATAAGAGGCCCAGAATACGCTTGTGTAAGCCACGTCAGATTTCTTCATTTGCGCGAAGGTGTCGTGTAGCTCAGAGAGTGATTCTGTATTGAGGAACGCGTAGGAGTCGATGAACCAAAAGCAAAATGGAATTGCGACCGCGAGCGGAATGAATCCCCACAGTGCTCCCTTGCGAAGATCGCCTACGAGCGCGGCGAGGTAGTGCCAGCACAGGTAGACAAACGAAAAGGTACCGAGCGCAAACCATATATAGGCAGCAATGCGTGCGAATACTCCTTCAACACAAAAGGCCAAGACCTCAAGGATTGAGATGGCAACCAGAAATAGGCACACCGACGAGACGCGCATATCTCGAACTGAGTCTTGCTCGGCTTCGTAAGGAAGAGATGGTGCGAGAAAAAAGGACCGAAGTTTGTTTTGCATAATACTCCGCCTGCACTCTCAATTACACGCTCGTTGCCATCGCGGTGCCCTCTTTATAAGGCACGCTGTATTTCATCATTGTTCCGCGCTAGAGGTTTGGAAACTGGATGTAATCGGCAAAATACGTGCGAATCGAGTGATAGCCATACACTACTACCGCCGCCAAGAGTGCTAGGCGTGGTATCAACCGCGCCCTCTCCGGCAATACCTTATTGATCAGATCGATAGGAACACAGGCGCCCAAGAGCATGATGAACATATCGCATGGAACGCCGAGCAACATTCGATTCGGGGTAATTCCTGTAGTCACAAGTAGCGGCACCCATGACCATACGGACCAAGCTAGTAGAATGAGGTATCGCTGGCGAGTGATGGAGTGGACGATGCAGCTTAGTACACCGAGACCTAAGAAGGTGAAGATGTAGGGCTGCATCGTCTGCCATGTAGACCCGAAACGGGTGGCCACGTAGCGGTGATTAAAAAATCTCCTGCCAGTTGTATAGAACTGAGACAGGTCGGCGATACGTTGCGGAATCATCTCTGACATGAGCGAGCTAAGCCTGTGCTCCGCTTTTATTTTGTCAGACTCAAAACCCTCTTTCACGGTTTGATCGGTGATAAGGAACTGCTCACCACGGGCTGAGATGAAAATCAGCGCCTGATCGAGGCTGCCTCCCTGCGTGAGGGCAAGTCCGAGCGCAATCATCATCCCTGCGGTGGCACCGAGCGGAACGAGGTGAGTCTTTCTAAACTCCTTGGAGGCGACAAACTTCCACGCGATACCGATTAAGCCAATCAGGCAGTAGTAGCGCACGGTCGAGTAAAAGAATGGGACAAGGAAGAGGAGGAAGGCTAGGGGGCGCCACGCCTTTTTATTGTTCTCAAACGCGACAGAGAATCCACATACGATGATCGCCAAAGAGAGCGATAGCGTTGGGCCGATGTAGCCTCCGGTGCGTGCGAATGAGATGACGGATTGGTGAGCACCAACGAGAATAGCTGCCGGGATAGCGAGATCTGGTCGGAAAAAACGTCGAACTAGCTCGGCCATCAACACGGGTGCGAAGGCTGTTAGAAGCACATCCGGCAGTCGATACGCGAAAAGAGACTTTCCAAAAATGCTTAAGCTGAGCTGAATGATGTACAGCCAAAATGGCGAGTTGATCGATTGGTTACTGTCATTAGGGCGCATACTGAGGAACTCATACCTCAGGTGCTTCCACTCTCGATCAAGAGTTGGAAGGTAAAAATCAACCCAATTCTCGAAGAGCTCAAACTTCTCAGGTACTGAGTTGAGCCAGAGCGAGTAGATGATGAGAAAGCCTAGGTAGAGGCAGATGTTCTCAACAGCTCGTCGTGATAAGGAGGAGAATTTAAAAATAGCTGGTATCATGGCAGTATTATTCGTGTAAGCGCCGATAGTTAATTACTTTTCCCCAGAGTGAGCTTACGCAACAGGGCTGGCTGGCGGCAATCCCAAACATTTCGCCCAACCGGGTCGATTAGTCGTGACATACATCGTTTATGGTGATCTTTCGCCGTGGGTATCGAGCAGACTCGATTTCAAGCATCAGCGGGAATCCCTGGTTGGCGGTATAGAACTCGATCCGGATCGGATAATTGCCGGGAGTATCGAATCGAATCTCACGCTCCGCGCCCACTCGCCACTCGTAATCTATCCACTTGTCGACGACCGTTCTGTCGCCGATTCGCATCCTCACGTTACGTTGACCGATGAGAAAAAATCTGTAACGACCCGCTTCGGAAATCTTTATGAATCCGTCAAACGTTGCTCCCACAGGTCTTCCTGGATTTGGGATGTGGACCCCGCCCGGCCCGTACTCGTGGTGGGGAACATCGCTTTCAGGCGAGCTGATCGGCTGTGTGAGTAGAGGATCTTCAAAGTACGTGCGAAGGAGTCCCTCTTGCGCACACGGCCCAGTAGTCATCGGTGGGCCAGATCTCGTTACCAGCGTCGGGGAAAGGGGGGCTCCATTCGCCATGACCGCGTAGGTGTTCGTGAGGTACACGGTTATGAGGAGAAATGGCAGTAAGAGCACCGCTGGGGCTCGGCTTGGGACGAGTACGCGACTTGCGAGTAGAATTAACGGTACAACTGATGAGAACACGAGGTCCCAATCGAGGTAGGGGCCGTAGTCGAACTCCCACAGAAGGAGAAACGTAAGATCCGCCAGTAGGTAGCCGGCGCACCATAGATCGAGCCCGCTTAGGTTTCTCCACATTGTGATAAGTCGCACAAGGCCAACCGGGGCCAGAATCCCGCCGGCTATCAAAAGAGAGCGGATGTACGGTTCCCAGTGATCACGTGTGATAATCGTACTGAGCGCGACAAACATCTGCCGATTGCCACCACCAGTGACGTTCCCGTAATGCCCACCGCTTATATGGTTTGGCTCGATGTAAAAGATGTAGCCGACAAGTCCCGCAAGCAGACCGAAATACGCCGAGCATCCTGTGATGAGCCGAAGTGCGCGTGTGACGATTGAGCCGCGCGGAATGATGAGAGCGAGCGCGAGCGCCGGAAAGAGAAAGCCAGCCCGTCCATGCGTAGCAGTGGCCAATGAGAGAGCTGCGGCTGTGAGGATCGCGTTGAGGTATGAGGGTTTGTTGAGGAATACCAGTGTCGCGCAAATCCATAATTGCTCTCCGAGGAGTGCCAAGGGAGGATTCTCGACGTAGCCGTAGGTGAGAAGTGATACGCCGGCAGTCAGAAACAGAAGGCGGTGTAAGAGACGTCTCGTTGGGGAAAGATCGGGGTAGAGTCGCAGCGAGACCTGTGCAATGAAGAAAACGTAGAGCACTCCTCCTGCTCTTGTGCTCCATGCGATCGCTTCCTTGGCACCTATATTGAAAGGTTCGTGTAGTAATCGAAAGAACCAGTAATGCGCTAGAGAGGCCAGTGGCTCGCTCATATGATAACGCGCGCCAACGCCGTCGATAACTTGCCCAGCATCACCGAGGGAGTCTTGAAACGTGAGAAGAAAAAACGGGAGCGAGTGAGTTATCGCGAATATCCACGGTGAATCATTCAAGCGGGCCCATAACGGTATGACACTCAGTACACAGAGCACCATAAGGGGTGCGCACGCCAGCAAGAACTCAGGTGAAGTTAGTGACGCCGCGGCGAGTCCATGTGAGGTAACGGCCGCGTTCTGAGCTGGAATCCAGCTGAATAACGATCTCAGTATCTCGTGCATGGCGTGGTGTCTCTCTGAAATTGCTACGACAGACGACACTCAGGATCGGCTTCGGTCGTGCCCGCGCGTTCTGCGTACGAGCGATCAGCAGACCCGCGAGGGCGCTCCTCCGTAATGAGTGCTGGTGGGCGCTTGACGACAAAAGTAGGGAGGGTTGTTCGGAATATATTGCGTAGGAAGTACTCCCCGTATATGCCGAGCAGAAAGCACTGCACGCCACCGAAGAAGACCACCATCGCCATGATACTCGTCCAACCTGGGATAGTTTTGCCCATGAAATATGCAAAGACTGCAAAGGTGAACAGGCACGTGCCGAGTCCCAGTGCGCACAGGCCGACATAGAACGCGAGGCGAATGGGGAAGTCTGAGTAGCGGACCAGGCCGTTCACCGCGAGCGAGACCATCTTCATGAACGTAAATCTCGATACGCGTCCTTCGACTACCTCCTGGCGATAAAAAACAACGGGTGCCTGTGGAACAAGCCAGCTGGCGAATGCGCGCGTAGAGCCGCACGTATTGAGGTATGATTTAACCTGTCGAAGCAGAGCGCCGTCCCATAGTTTGTAATCAGCCATGCCGTTGCCGATATCAAGGTGGCCGAACTTTCGTAGGAGAGAATAGTACAATGAGCTGGTGCGGCGCTTGAACGCCGAGAGGCGCTCGTCAGGTAGTCGACTTGTATGAACGATCTGCGCGCCTGACTGCCAGTGCTCGATGATCTCGCCAATGAGTCCTATCGGATGCTCTCCGTCCGCGTCCAGGGTGATGACGAAGTCAGCGCCTTTGACCGCGGCGGTGCGTAGCCCCGCAAGCAGGGCAGGCTGATGTCCAAAATTCCGAAGCAGTGACACGTACGAGACGGTGACCCGATCATCAGAGAGTTCAAGAGCTGATTTTTTGAGACGTTCTTCTGTGTTGTCTCGTGAACCGTCATTGACGACGAGTAGTGTCCAGTGGAAGTCAGTGGAAAGGCTTCGCACGTGCTGCTTTAGGCAGCTAAGAAAGCCGTGAATGCCTTCGCCCTCGTTAAACGCGGGCATGACGATGAATGCCTTTACTGCAGTGCGACCCATGAACGTTCCTTGTTGGTGGGCAGAGTATGTAACATCTGGATTCCCTTTATCATTAGAGGGTGCACGGGTAGAAGAGGATTCGGCTTTTAGCCCCCTCTGCAGAGAATGCCGTTTTATTTGGGCCGTTTACAGGAGGCCGCGCTCAGTCCCGCCGTGCGTGCCCTTGAGGGGGAGGGGGTTGGAAGCGGCGCTACAAACCGAGTGCGCGAGCGGTTAGCTCGTTGGTGAGCACTCCCGCCTGGCAGGTAAGGGCGTGGCGCATCTCTGGCGACTGCAGGGCTCTCTCGACTCCTTCGTCAGCGAGCTTTGCGATATACGGGAGGGTGGCTGAAGCGAGTGCAATCGTCGAGGTGCGTGGGGTTTGAGCCGGCATATTGCACACGCCGTAGTGGATAACGCCATCGACTTCGTAGACCGGATTGTCCAGATTTGTGGGTTTGCTCGTTTCAGCGCACCCGCCTTGGTCGATGCTAATGTCGACAAACACAGAACGTGGCCCCATCGAGCGAATCATCTCCCGGGTGATGATTCGAGGCGTAGCGGCTCCTGGTATCAGCACTGCGCCGATCAGAAGATCCGCCCCACGACACGCCTCTTTCAGGGTCTCAGGGGTGGAGACAACCGTGTGCACGGCTTTTCCGAACTGCATGGAGATAGCGCCGAGTTTCTCGGCGCTGATGTCGACGACTGTCACATGAGCACCCAGCCCGACAGCGTTCGAGCACGCCGCTTTTCCAGCGATGCCTGCGCCGATGATAACCACCTTGGCAGGTGGGGCCTCGGCAGCACCGCCGAGCAGAACACCCCGCCCACCGTTTTGAGACAGCAGGTAGTATGCTCCGTTCAGGACCGAGAGCTTCCCGGCCACGATACTCATCGGCTCGAGGAGGGGGAGCCGCCCATCGGCTGTTTTGAGGGTCTCGTAGGCAAACGCCGTTACATTTTTAGCAAGTAGGGCCTTTGCCACCTCAGGTAGGCTTGCAAGGTGAAGGTAATCAAAGAGGACAAGGTCGGGTCGAAAGAACTCAAACTCTGAATCGTGGGGTTCCTTTACCTTTACAAGGAGCTCGGCCTTCGTCCAAACATCCGCCAGTGTCGGCGCAATCGTACAGCCAACCGCCTTATAATCGTCATCGGAGAACGACGATCCGACGCCGGCGCCCGTTTCGACTAACACCGAATGGCCACGTCCTACGAGCTGTTTCGCACCTTCGGGCGTAAGTGCTACCCGTTGCTCTAGTGTCTTTCTCTCTCGTGGGACGCTTATTCGCATACTCCTCCTCTCAGGGCGCTAGCGGGGGGATCATGGTGAAAATTGCAGGAAAGGGAAACACTTTTTTTTCTGATACTGCGTTGCTCGACAGTGCCGAGATCGTCAAACGCGGTAAACCTCCCGTAGTAGAAATATAGGCCACAAGTTAGGTGAAGTTAGCTGCTCTGCCCGTTTACTTGGAGAGCGGCGTTTACTATAACACTGTCTGCGCCGCGCGTGTGCTGCGGCGTTTTGGCGGTGTGTGTGACTCGGGTACCGAGAGAAATCACAGAAAGGAGCAAATGACTGACGCGCCTACAATCCTTGATGGCAAAAAGCTGTCCCAGGCTGTCGCTCGCACGCTCAATAAAAAAATAAACACGCTCGCGCCAACAGTTGGCCGTTCTCCAGGCCTCGCCGTTATCCTCGTTGGTGAAAACCCAGCCTCAAAAACATACGTCGCCGCCAAGCACCGCTTCGCCAAAGAGTGCGGAGTGCGCACCTTTGATATCAAGCTGGCTGATACTGTCTCTGAACGCGAGCTAACGCAGGTGATAAGCGACCTCAACGCCAACGGGGAGGTTGATGGAATACTCTTACAGCTCCCACTTCCAAAGCCGCTCGATGGCGCGCACTTCACCCGCATGATTGCGCCTGAAAAAGACGCCGATGGTCTTCACCCGCTTAACCAGGGGCTCCTTATGCAGGGGCTCCCCGCGCCGCGTTCGTGTACGCCACTTGGTGTCATGACGATGCTCGATCTCGCCCTCTCGAATATATCGCTCACAGATACTACTACGCTTGATGATATTCCCCGGGCGTCGCTCGCGGGTAAGAGCGCGGTAGTAATTGGTCGCTCGCAGCTTGTTGGAAAGCCGGTTGGATTTCTTCTCTTAGAGCGAAACGCCACGGTCACCTTCGCGCACTCAAAAACGCGCGATCTGCCCGCGGTGTGCCGCGCAGCAGATATCGTGGTCGCCGCTGTTGGGGTGCCACTCCTTGTGAAAAGAGAGTGGATAAAGCCAGGC
>OMII01000246.1 GCA_900299055.1 Pseudomonadota bacterium
GTACGGGCAAGTGAGACAGAGGTACGGAAATAAAGTGGTTGGTACCTTGTTTAACGGTAAGTCGACCAAGACTGGCGTGGCTCTTGACCAACTTTTGAGCGCGGAGTCGACGCGGTAATGTAGGGAAGCGAGGCAAAACCCCTCCCTGCTGCGAAAGCGGCTCAACCTCCACTTTCTCGCTACGGGTAGGTTTTGCTTCGATTGCTTAGGGGATAACGTGGCTCAGTTTCTCGAAGAGGGCTGCGCCACGTTAAACCCCGTTACAAAGCCTTTCTCATGAAAAACTAACACAGCCTTGGACGACCTAGCGTATAAACCATGATATGTATGGCAGAGTTAGCCGGGGTGTTTTTGAATGCTGTGCAGATCTAAAAGGTCGAAGGTAGTCGAAAGATTTGTAGAGGGTATCCTTACCGGTTGCAGTTCCATCTCGATACTAACGACGCTTGGAATTATCGCTGTCTTGACCGTCGAGAGTGTTCTTTTCTTTCGTGAGGTCTCGCTCTCGCAGTTCCTATTCGATAGTCAGTGGACGCCACTTTTTCTAGACAAGCACTTTGGCATATGGCCATTGATAGCGGGAACAATCCTGACGTCGGCGATAGCGTTAGCGCTGTCCGTTCCAGCGGGGCTGATTATAGCGATATACGTGAGCGAATTCGCCCACGAACGGACCCGCAAATTTCTTAAACCGATTCTAGAATTGTTGGCTGGAATTCCCACCATCGTATACGGCTACTTTGCTTTGCTCGTTATTACCCCACTTCTGCAAAAAATCTTTCCAGAGATGGGGTCCTTTAACGCTCTGAGCGCTGGAATCGCGATGGGCATCATGATTTTGCCGATGATGGCGTCACTCAGTGAGGACGCTATTTACACAGTTCCTCGGAGCTTGCGTGAGGGAGCGTACGCGCTTGGCGCGTCAAAGCTGCAGATGATACTCGGGGCGGTACTCCCGGGAGCTATCGGAGGTATAACCGCCGCTGTTATTCTCTCCGCCGCCCGTGCGATAGGAGAGACCATGATAGTGGCGATCGCCGCCGGACAGCAGCCGCTACTACATTTTGATCCCTTGCAACCAGTGGAGACTATGACTGCCTACATCGTGCAGGTGTCGATGGGAGACACGCCACATGGCACGCTCGAGTACCATACGCTCTTTGCGGTGGCGATGATGTTGTTTTTACTCACGATGGTTTTGAATGTCATTAGCTTACTCATCAGGGAGCGCTTTCAGAGGATGTACCGTTGATGCAACTCGTTGAGAATATCAGCATGAGCTCCGAGAATCCCTTCGTGCAACGGGAGGGATGCGTGCGCCCATTTCTCGCGAGACCGTGGAGCGAGGTGGCGTTTTTGCTCCTTGCTCGATTTATCATCATCAGCGCCCTGTTTGTGCTCGTCCTCCTGGTCGGAAATGTCGCATGGGACGGCTTCTCCAGATTGACGTGGAGTTTCTTCACGTCATTTCCCTCTCGAAAGGCGGAAAACGCCGGTATTTTAGCCGCATGGACTGGGAGTGTGTGGTTGTTGCTTCTTACAGTGCTATTCGCGCTACCAATAGGGGTTGGGGCAGCGGTGTATCTCGAGGAGTACGCTCGAAAGAATCGGTTCACGCGGTTGGTTGAATTGTGCATCGCTAATTTGGCGGGCGTTCCCTCCGTGATTTACGGACTGCTTGGACTGCAGGTTTTCGTTCGGGCCCTTTCATTCGAGCGCAGTGTCCTGTCAGGCGCCTTGACGCTGTCGTTGCTGGTACTGCCGATTATTATCATGGCGTCGCGAGAAGCCCTGAAGACGGTTCCCAAAGGCTACCGTGAGGGAGCTCTGGCTCTTGGCGCGACGAAGTGGCAGACCACATATACCCAGGTGTTGCCGGCGGCCCTACCGGGAATCGCGACGGGGTGCATATTGGCCTTTTCCCGCGCGATAGGTGAGACCGCACCATTGGTTACCCTAGGAGCGTTGACGTATGTAGCTCGAGTGCCGGATTCGTTGTTCGCGCCCTTCACGGCGCTACCTATACAGGCATTTAACTGGTTGTCACGTCCCCAGACAGAGTTTCATGTAAATGCCGCCGCGGCTATTACAATACTGCTGTCGTTTATGATCGTGCTCAACCTGGCTGCTATCGGGTTGCGCGCCAAGTTTCAAAAACGTCAAAGGTAGTCAGCATGAAAAGTTCCGTGGTATACGACTGGTGGTCAGAGAAGCAAACAGATGCGACGGGAGCAGATGGTGATCTCAGGGAGAATAGGGTGAACACGGTGACCTCCGAGACAAAAGTGCAAGTCCGCGACCTAGAGCTATTCTACGGTGCTTTTAAAGCCCTTCATGGTGTGACCATTAATATACCAGCGAAGCAGGTAACAGCGTTTATTGGCCCATCAGGCTGCGGAAAATCAACGCTCCTTCGTAGTATCAACCGAATGAACGATCTCATTCTTGGCGTGAGGATAGGAGGATCAATAACGATTGATCGTCAGGATATTTACGCCCCTGGAGTTGACCTTATTGAGCTTCGCAAGCGGGTCGGGATGGTCTTTCAGAAGAGCAATCCGTTTCCTAAGAGCATCTTTGAGAATGTGGCATATGGGCCAAAAATCCACGGAATTTCGGATAAGAACGAGTTGACGGAGATAGTGCAGAAGAGTCTCGTGCGAGCGGATTTGTGGCGCGAGGTTAAGGACCGCTTGCACACGAGTGCTCTTGATCTGTCGGGTGGACAGCAGCAGCGATTATGTATCGCTCGGGCTCTCGCTGTTAATCCTGAGGTCCTTCTTATGGATGAGCCTGCCTCTGCACTTGACCCTCGTTCTACGTCAAAGATCGAGGATCTGGTTGGAGAGTTACGAAATGACTACACGATTGTGATAGTAACTCATAATATGCAGCAGGCAGCTCGTGTTTCCGATACCACAGCCTTTTTCTATGAAGGTCATTTGGTAGAGCATGGGCCCACGAAGCAGCTCTTTACTAAACCAAGTGAGAAGCAGACCGAGGACTATATAACGGGAAGATTTGGATAAGAGGCTCGGTATGTCGATACATCTGCAC
>OMII01000247.1 GCA_900299055.1 Pseudomonadota bacterium
GCGACCACCGAGATCTACACAAGGAGTATCGTCGGCAGCGTCAGATGTGTATAAGAGACAGGTGCTGGCTCCCTCAAACTACCAGGGCTCACGATTCCTACGCAGACCATCTTAGTGAATGCGGCTCAACAGAATAACAACATCAATGTGCTGAGCGCTCCGACTATTCTGGCAACTGATAACGAGGAGGCACAAATCGTTGTCGGTAACAACGTACCGTTCCTCGCCAGCACCGGAACAAATGCTACAAACCTCAATAACACCTTCAATCAGGTGGACAGGCAGGATGTCGGTATTACCTTACGCATCACGCCGCAGATTAGCTCGCGAGACTACGTAACCCTGAAGGTGTACACAGAGGTTTCTTCTCTCGTTCTCTCCACTCTCAACTCTGCATTAGGTCCTACGACCAACAAGCGTCAAAGTGAGACCACCATCATAGCAAAGGATGGCCAGATGATTGTAACCGGCGGACTCCTCTCAGATGAAGTTTCGGAGACAGATGAAGGAGTCCCCTATCTTAAGGATATTCCCGTGCTGGGCCATGCTTTCAAGAACAACTCCCAGGCACGCACCCAAAAGAACCTCCTTATTTTCCTCACTCCCCGAATCATAAAGGATCAATTCGATGCTAGGGACACGACGATCGAGAGCCGGGACAAGATGGAGGATGTTATTGCAGCCTACAACGTTCAGCCGAAGCGTCGCGGCACGTTGCGTAGCGATAGAATAGACCGAGTAGCAGAGTCGAATCCGTATGAGGGCCCAAAGCCAGGAACTATATTACCCCCGCAGCGAGCTCTCAAAGGCGAGACCGAAGCAAAGCTTCCCACTCGCTCCAATGACTCTGTGGTACTAGATGGCTCCAGTGATGGGGTAATCGACCTCGATTCAGCCACGCCAGTTGATCCCTCACATAAGGTAGAGAAGAACCCAACCCTCGACCTCGACTCACTTCCTGTACCTGCCGAGTCGAGAGCGTCGCTCAAGGCCGCGCACGTGGAGCCCAGCTCATCACTTAAGCAAGGTGCTTTCGTGGTGCTCGAATATACCGGGAATGGGGCTATTCCGGCTGGGTTTCCATTCGCTGGTGCCCGTTCTGGCGCTCGAGTCGGGGTGATTGTTACCAATGACAGTTCGCCATCTGCTCTGTCATTTTTCGACGCGGGTACTACGTATAAGTACTTCGCGTCTGGGCGTAAGGTAGACTTTCGCGTAGTCCGTGTTTTTGCCTCCCCCTCTGAAGCAGAGACGTCATATCCCGAGGTGTCGGGAGCCTGGCGAACACTATCTCGACAAGAGGTGCAGTCAATTGGTCAAGGCCCATGGATTAAAGGTAGTACCCGATGAACTCGCCCGCCTCCACTCATAGCAGCACTGCAGGATACGGCTTTCAGCAGGGCAAATCTTTAGCCGCCAGCCTCGGCATGGCTTATGTCGACCAACTCCCAGAGCCAGTACCTCCACGGAATCCAGTTCGGGGAGACTTTGACCGGATAGCGGGCTCGTGGGGACGCCAATTTCTCACAGTTCCAATCGGAGGAGATGACAAGCACGTCATAGTGGCGACAGCTGATCCGTTGAACGTCGAGGCTATCGATCAATTACGCGTGTGCTACGAGCGCCCGATTAAAGTAGTAGTAACCTCCGCTGCCGAAATAACGAAGGCGATAAACTCCATCCGCACCAGTCTCATGAGCGACAAGTCCAGCAACTTGTCAGACTCCGGGAAGAAAGACGAGGGTGATGATTTCTCGAATCAACTTAAGATCGATGTTACGGATTCGGATGATGATGACGCTCCGATTATCCGGTACGTCAACGCGATCATCTTCAAAGCAAGCTCCGAAAGAGCTTCCGACGTCCACATCGAGCCCTACGAAGACAAGCTCAAGGTGCGCTTTCGAGTCGACGGCGTTCTGTACGATGTAGCAAGCGAGGAGAAGGGATTCCAAGCCGCCATCATCTCGCGTGTTAAGATCATGGCGGGGCTCAATATCGCAGAAAAACGACTACCCCAGGATGGTCGAATCGGACTCAAAATTGCGGGGAAAGACGTCGACATCCGCGTATCGACTGTACCAACTCAGTTCGGAGAGCGCATTGTAATGCGTCTGCTGGATAAGACCGGCTCGGTTCTCGATATTCAGCAGTTAGGGGTAGAGAAACACAATCTTGATGGCCTGGTGAAACTCCTTAACAAGCCGAATGGAATTATCCTGGTCACTGGACCAACTGGATCTGGAAAGACCACAACACTCTATGCCTGCCTTACGTATATCAACAAGCCAGACCTAAACATTTTAACGGTTGAGGATCCTATCGAGTACCAACTCGACGGAATTGGACAGATGCAAGTCAATCCGAAGATCGATTTCACTTTTGCAAGTGGTCTGCGAGCTATCTTACGACAGGCCCCTGATGTGGTGATGGTCGGAGAAATTCGAGATACTGAAACGGCAGAGATAGCGATTCAAGCCTCGCTCACTGGTCATCTCGTGCTCTCAACGCTGCACACTAACGACTCTGCTGGCGCTGTCAGCAGATTACTTGATATGGGAGTCGAGCCCTTTCTAGTCTCATCAAGTCTCCTAGCGGTTCTTGCGCAGCGCCTCGTGCGACGGCTCTGCTCCCATTGCAGAGTTCCCTACGAAATCACTGATGAAGAGCTGCGTGAGCTAAGCCTCAATCCTGTAGAAATTGCGTCCAGGCTCGCCTACCGCCCAGGATCCAACAACTGTCCGCACTGCCAAGGTAGCGGTTACTCAGGACGACTCGGCATCCACGAGCTACTCCTCATAGACGATGAGTTGCGCTCTCAGATTCTTCAACGTATGGACTCGAACTCGATTAAGAACTCAGCCGTACGACGTGGATTCGCGACACTTCGAGCCGACGGAGGCCGGAAAGTTCTAGCTGGCCTGACATCCGTCGAGGAAGTACTTCTCGCGAGCCATGACGATGTAATCTAGCTACAGACGGAGCAACCAGGAGACTCTTAGAATCTTATGCCAGTGTACGAGTACTTAGCGCTGAATGGCTCCGGGAAAAGGGTGAAAGGCACCCTCGAGGCTGACAGTATTCGAGTGGCTCGCCAGAAGCTACGATCTCAGAACCTTTCACCTACTGACGTCAAAGAAGCACGCGAAGCGGCTAAGAATAAGTCACAGGACGTTAAGCAACTACTGAAAGGAGATCGCGTTTCCCTCAAAGAGCTTACACTAGCGACTCGCCTGCTCGCGACTCTTTCCAACGCAGGACTTCCCCTGGTTCAAGCCCTTCTTTCGCTTTCCGAACAGGTTGACAATATAAATCTTAAGCGCGTGGTTGTGGATATCAAGGAGCGCGTAGAGCAAGGCTCTTCCCTCGCCAAGGCTCTTGGGGCATATCCGAAGATATTTCCACGCCTCTACATTAATATGGTCGCGTCAGGTGAAGCCTCAGGCGCACTCGATGGCGCTCTCGAGAATCTTGGAGACTACTATGAGGCTCAACTAGAACTCCGCAGGAAGGTCCAGAATGCGCTCCTGTACCCCGTTTTGATGTTCGTCTTCTGCATCGCGGTCGTAGTATTACTCGTTGTTTTTGTTGTACCGACCATCGTAGAAATTTTCGTGAAGCAAAAGATTTCGCTCCCCCTTCCAACCCAGTTGGTGATCGCCCTTTCGAACATAATCATCAATTACTGGTGGATTATGCTCTCATGTGCGGCAGCGGTATTTGTCTACGTACGCAGATCGTACGCGACTGACAAGGGTAAGGCATGGTTCGACAAAAAAATGCTGAGTTTGCCGATCTACGGCCCGATCTACCTAAAGGTATCTACGGCTCGAGTTGCCTCGACACTATCTACTCTCCTTAACGGAGGCGTAGAGGTATTAGCAGCCCTCGATATCGTCAAAAACATCGTTAGTAACGTCCATTTGAAAAAAGCCTTAGAGGATGCGCGAGATGGCGTTAAGGAGGGTCGCAGCTTAGCCAAAGAGCTCTCGAAAAGCGGCTACTTTCCAAACCTACTGTCGCAGATGGTGGCAATTGGTGAGAAAAGCGGAAAGCTCGAGACTATGCTGACTAAAGCCGGAAAGACATTTTCCGGTGAAGCCAACGCTGCCATAGCGGGCATCACCACACTTATCGAGCCACTGATGATAATGTTTTTAGGCTTGATTGTGTTCACCATCGTCATCTCAGTCTTGCTGCCGATGCTGGAGCTCATGAATGGCGTAAAATAAAAGGCTAGATCAGGGTCTTAGCTGACCAGACAATATGCTGTGACAGGCGACTTACTATCAAAAGAGCATATACGGAGTGGCGCAAATTAGTTTTACCTGTGAAAATATCAGGCAAATCGGTGAACCAGCGAACTGTGAGAAATTGGATATGGTACAAAAATTACTCTTATTCGTAGACCCTCGAAGAAAATTGAGCCCAGCCAGGGTTCAGCTGAACAGCGAGCGCGGCCTTACGCTCATCGAAATCATAGTCGTTTTGATCCTATTAGGCGTGATATCGAGCATGGTAATCGGCCGTGTATTTAAGGCCGGAGATAAAGCAAAAGCTCAGGCAACCGTTGTAAAAATGGAGCAGTTGAAAGGCTCTATCGGTATATTTCAAATGAAGACCAACGCACTTCCGAGAGATCTAAAGGAAGCCGAGGTCGATGACGCGGCGGACTCATGGGGTCGGGAAATCCAGTATCGACCAGTAGACGGGACTCGGACCTACGAACTCCGCTCTCTCGGAGCAGACGGCCGTGATGGAGGCTCAGGAGCTGATGCGGACATCAAAGTAACGGGCCCGTAATACGTGTCCAATTCATGCCAGAATTAGCAAAAACGAGTTCAGGACCCGGGGGCGATCGGGGCTTCACGCTTATAGAACTCATTCTTGTTCTGGTGATCGTTGGGCTGGCGATGAGTCTTGCCGCAGTGCGCTTAGGAACGCTTGATTACTGGCGAGAGCAACAGGCGCTCCGAAAGCTTACCGACACCGTCGTGTTGCTTAACAATCAAGCCGTAATGGACCAAGTCTTTTACCGACTAGAGTTCGACCTTGAGAAAAATCAATATCGGGTCGGAGCAATGCGCCCCGAAGACACCGCAGTAACACTCCCAACAAATTACACCCCGCCTCTACTTCAACTCGAGCTGGCCAATCTCATCAGTCCAGCAATTCCAGACGGATCAACGATGATACCCCCACCCAATATGCCCTCACTGGCGGAACCGATCACACTCCCGGGGAAGATGTTATTTGCCGATATTGTCACCACGAGAGGGAAAACAGCCCGCGGAGACAAGCGAAACAACCCATTTCTCATGTTCTCACCTCGCGGCTTCTCCGAATTTGGGGTACTTCATCTCAGTATGGGCGACGATACTCCGATCACCATTTTGGTAAACCCATGGACAGGGCTGGCGGAGGTGTACAAGGAGTATAAGGATTTCGAGTGGACCTTGGCTAATCGGAATTAACGAGCGACCACGATGAATAACTCTACACAGCGGATACGAGCGAGGGCCATCCGACAAGGTCAGGACGGTGGATTCACTTTTATTGAAGTTGTCATTGCGTTGGCTGTTATGGCGAGCGCTGCGGGAATAATCATCGGAATGCAAGGGGCGGCCCTTCGAAGAACCGTTAGGGATTCCAACGCTCAACAAGCGATGCTCGCTACTCGTCGAGTGATGGCCTCTATTGAGGCGATGGACCCCAAGAACTTTACTATCCAGAACCAAGACAACCAGCCGATAGCAACGATTCTCCAGAATCTAGGTA
>OMII01000248.1 GCA_900299055.1 Pseudomonadota bacterium
GGAATTGCAACGCTAACTTTACGCGGCTCCCGGTTGGGCTCTGATATCTCGATCGTGCGCTTGGCGCCTTGGATCGCATCGTGAATCGAGACCGAGGCTTCGACAAGAGATATGTTCGATACTGTGGTACCTAGTTTGGTAGCTCGTGCCGTTCGCGTAAGTCGCTTGAGAGCCTTTGCGCTTGTGTCGGTCAGTCTTCTCGACGATGCACGAAGTCGGTTGGATGCGTTGGTCACGAGTCCACGTATGCTCGCCTTGGCTTTTCGAGGAGTCAGCGGGCGCTGCGCTCTCTTCGGCTCTGCTTGAGTGGTTTGTTTGGTGGTTTGGTGATGGGCCTGGTGCTGGGCAGATGCTCGTGGTGATGTCTGCTCCGGTTCTGGTCTCTGTTGGTTCTTTCCCGGGGGCTTCTGCTCTTGAGATTTTTTGTACGCCTGGGTTTGTTGGTTTCGACGGAACACCTCATGAGCTCGGTCAAAGGTTTGAGCAAACGATTCAGCTGCTCTTTCAAGTTCGAGGTCGTGCTGTTGTCGCTTGTCGGGTTCGCTGAGAACTGAGTACGCCTCAGCGATAGATTTGAAGACCTCTTCTGAGGAGCGGCCTGGATTAACATCGGGGTGATAGCGGCGAGCAAGGATCCGATACGCACGGCGGATCTCGGCGGGCGTGGCCGCGTTTGTGACGCCTAGTGTCTTGTAGTGATTGCGCATACGCACGAGCGAGAGGGTTTACCAGAGTGTCGTATACCACTGAGGTGCTGAGCAGCTATGTGCGCGCTCGCCTAGTCGATGGATACAAGCTACACCTGTCGCAGGGTTAGGATGCTGTAGGCGCCCATGGGGGTTGAGATTTTACAATTAAGTGAGCGTATTTACGAGCAGTTACGAGGCTAGATGGATTAGAAATACCGGCGGTATCCTAGAACAACAGTCTGGATTCGCTCTAACGATGTGGAGGAGTAGTAAGTAGTATCTTTGCAAGAAGGTGTCTTCGTGGTGTTCTACACCTACACGTTGTTTCCTATCTATTAGCTATGCAAAACACGAAGGTATGTTCGGAGTCCGATTCATGGACTTCACAGGTAGAACTATGGGTCTCTGAGGCAGGAATTATCAGTGAGGATGTCGAGTCGAACGTCCGTAACGCCTTTGCCAGAGTTAATAGATCTCTTTTTGTAGAGCCGGAATACCGAGACAAAGCCGATCAGGATACAGATCTTCCTCTTCCACACGGCCAGTGGCTCACGCGGCCGTCGATCCAGATACGGATGATGGCGCTGATTAATCTCCGACGACGTATGAGAATCCTCGAGCTTGGCTTCGGGAGTGGATACCTGTGTGCCGTAATGGCGGCGGCAGGAGCGCAGGTATTCGGACTCGAAACTGTGGGCTCTTTCGCGCAAAGCTCTCGCAAGCAGCTTGACTCGCTAGGACATCACGGAGTTGTTGTTCGACGAGGAGATGGAAAGAAGGGTTGGCCTGAAGTGGCTCCGTTTGACGCGATCGTTGTCTCATACCCAGTCGCAAGTGAATCGGACCTGCCACTTGATCAGTTGGCACTTGGAGGAATCCTTGTGGCTCCGTTGAGCGCCGGTAATGGACACCGCAGAGCCGTTTGGCAGCGGACGCCCGACTCGTTTAAGCGAGTGGTGTTTGAAGAGGTTAGTGTCGCCTAGAGGGGATATGTATCGCGTTGCTATTCTGGCTGTCAGCGCATACCTTTGCAGTGGCTGCTCGCTGGTAGCGTCGGGGAGAGGCGCACGAGACGTAGTTCATGAAATTAAAGCTGGGGATACTCTTTCAAAGATTGGTGATGCGTACGGCGTTCCTGCCGAAGAGATCCGGGCCTATAATGACATTCGAGATCCGCGGAAGCTGAGGATTGGACAACGGGTAGTAATACCAGCAGTGGGTCCCCTGAAATCGTCGCAGGCCCTGCCGTTGTCAGAGGCGCGCCCGGTGGAGACAGAGCGAGCGCAGCTGAAGATGGTGAGTATCGCGGGCGTGCGTAGTTATATTGGAGACCTTGAGTATCCGGTTGCATCGGCGCGCTACTCTTCTCGTTTTGGTTGGCGCTGGAGTAAGTTTCATGAAGGAATGGATCTCGCAGCCCCAGAGGGTGCTGATATACTTGCAGCTCACGATGGGGAGGTTGTGTTCGTCAGTGACTCGTGGAGCGGTTACGGTAAGGTAGTAGTTATCAAGGGCGATCGGATTATGACTGTGTACGGCCATAATTCCCGCAATAAAGTCTCCAAGGGAGATCGAGTGGAGAAGGGAGAAGTTATCGCCAAAGTAGGGCAGACCGGTGATGCCAGTGGCCCACACCTTCACTTTGAAACGAGAGTGCTTAATGAGCAGGGGCGCTACGCCGCGGTAAATCCGATGGTATTTTACCCGTAACGATCAAAAACGGAGCGTTTAAGCCCCGAAAATCGTCCAAATCGCAAGAGTTGGCGCTCCGTGGTCTTTTTGCTATCCTTCTAGGTAGTGCGCTCGTAGCTCAGTTGGATAGAGCACAAGTTTCCTAAACTTGGGGTCGGGAGTTCGATCCTCTCCGGGCGCACCATTTTGATTCCCTCGGGGAATCAAAATTATGGTCAGGGAGGATCGAACTCCCGATGATCGTGTAGCAAGGCGAGCTGGCGAGCCGATGGTGACCATGGGCTGCGTTCGAGCGTGCGCTCAGCACGTGTCCCGGGATTAAAAAAGTCGTCAAAGTTGTCATTTTCCCTGTGTCAGACCTTTCAACCTGCGCTAGCCTTTGCAATGAGGCATATGGTGATAGAGGCTTTTGTGCCTCAAGCCGTGCGACTAGACTTCAAGGGCACGAGGAGATGCCAGCTATGAGTGATGAATCGATTAGAGCGCAGATAGAGGCAGCACTGAGCCATCCCGAGGCCGAGGATGGCCTTTATTTTAACAATCTTATTGTTGTTCATGAGGAAGAGGAGCGGCCGATAGTAGAGGGTAGCGAGGTTGATATCCTTCGCATTCTTGAGGCCCTCGTGCAGAGAGGGCGCATATCGGTTGAGGGTGAAGGAGATCAGAGGATCTATCACCTCGTTCGCTAATCTGCAGTACGTTTCTGACTGAATCGCGCGCCGCCTGACATATTTTGCTATATTCAGGCAGGGCCTAGACGCTTGGTTAAGCCATCAAATTCGCTACCATACAGCTATGTATGAGGGAGTTGGACCACATCAACAAAGGCTCAGCGGAAACGTTACGCTAGACTGCCAGCGCTTATGTTCACAAGCATTTGCAGCTCTAAACACTGGAGCGATTGGCCAGGCGTCGCGCCTTGCGGACCGAGCGATTGCCCTAGCTGACGATTCGGCACTTGCAGGCGATACACGTCGGAGTGTCCGCTTATTTACCCTTCGATGTGCCGCCACGATTAGTGACGCTTCAGGTGCTTCGGCTGAAGCACTTGGGTATATTGAGAAGGCCTCAACGATAGCTGCTATCGGCGCTCCGCCGACCGACCCAGTGCTCCATGAGCTTAGTTTGGAACGCGCGCGGCTCTTGCATGAGATGAATAGGATAGCTGAGGTGGAATCGTGCTGGAGCACTCTCATCTCACGCGTGTCAGGCCTTGATGGTGACCCGCTCCTGGAACTGGATGCGAGGATGAGCCACGCCGGATTCCTTCGAAGTCGTGCTATGCCAGTAGAGGCGGCAGTTGAGATGACTCACGCCTTCACGCTGCTACCGCGGATCAATCAAACGCGAACAAGAGATTTAGTTGGGCTGCTCATGTCTCACGCGGGTAAACTTGGCGAGGCCGGCCTATTTAACGAAGCGGCTCTTCTCTCGGGAGAGGCGTTGGATAGGCTTGCGTCTGCTGCTGCTGAGGGAAAGTTTAAGGCTGAAGGCGACTATCGAGATGAGATGAGGTGGCGACACGGAGATTTCTTGCTTAAAGCTGGCAGAATAGCGAAGGCAAGAGACGTTCAAGAGGCACTCCTGAAGGAGTGGAGCGGCGAGTATGAGGCGTCACATCCCAAGCTTATGCAACTACGAGACGACCTTTCGTCATTAGAGGCTGAGTTGGGACTCTTTTCTCGAGCTCTTGAATTTGCACGCGAAAATCTTCGTATCGCGCTGGATGATGGGGGTGAGACGTACGAATTAACCGCTCGCGTTCGGATTGCGACTATCTTTCGGCTGCAGGGAAGGCACAGAGATGCGTATTCAATTATGCAGGTATTTACTCATCGAGAAGTCGATGATGCGGCGGACACAGGCATCGAGGAGCTGTCTCACGACGAGGATGAATGTGATTCTGAAAGTCTGGAGATTAAACTTCGGCAGCTTGACTCGTTTCCCATGCCGGTCAGTGCAGTGCGAAAGAGTCAGTTGCTCGCTGATTCAGCGATGAAACTTATGGAGAGCGATCCGGAGACGGCACTTGAGTTGGTTAGCCGAGCCCAAAGTGAATTGGATGTTTTGGCGCCTGGAATAACGCAGCAGATGAGCGTGGCCCTGGGGAACATTCGAGCAAGAGCAGTAGCAACGATGGGAGGCCTGCCCAAGCAGATAGAGTTTGAAGAGCGACGTTTGGCGGATTTCGAGAGGACCCATGGATGTTCAGCGGAGATGACAAGGCAGCATTTAAGGAGAGACCTCGCAGAGCTGTATGTTCAAAATCAGGACTATGAAGTGGCCGAGAGGCTTCTTCGGGAAATAAAAGGGTTTCTGGACTTGCGAGAAGGTAAGGAGACGCTTCTCTACGGCACCGTTCTTGTGGCCCTTGGGTCCATTGCAAGTAGTTCTAGCGAGGCGCAGTCTCTACGCGAGAGAGGAAAAGAGATAATCGACTCCTTCGGAGAGCAGACAGATTTCGAGTAGGCAGAGTGTTGACTGGATTGCTAGCTGCAGCCAGCGTTGGGCTGTGAAGGTGCGTTGAACGTGAGCTTAGCCTGGTTCATCAACATCGAATAGTTGCGCTAATGTTCGACGCAGTCGACTGGCCTTCTTCCGGTTGTGCTCAATCGTGATTGTCGTGCGGGAGCGTTGTCGAAGAATCGTAACCGCTCGGCTCATATTCGGCTCGCCACGTTTGCTGTCCGTGAAGAGCGAGTTGATAGCTTGACTCGTCTTTTTGTTGATCGAGACCGTCAAAACGTAGTCGCCTACGATGTCGAGATAGCGGGCGTCTTTGCTCTCAAAAGGTCTCTTTCCGAAAGCAAGGATTTGATTGTCGTGTTCGTACAATTTACGCACAATGGGCTCAAAGTGGCGACTTGCTCCGAACACGCTGTAAAATTTTCGGTTGGTCATTCGAAACACCTGTTGAAGCCGTGAGTCTCGGTCCGCGGGTAATAATACAAACCACGGAGCGGGAACCCAGGCAAATGAATTGACGTGTGGTGTTCGCTTCAAGAGAGCTAAAAGAAGTTGATTCCAAAAGTCATTGCACCGCGGGAGATCTGTAAACTTCCAGGAGCGCCGCTTGCCCGGCTCTGGCAGCAGTGAATCTAAGTACTCATCACAAAAGTAGGATTTCGAGAGTTTTTCGGCGAAAGAGAAAACCCCAAAAATCCAAGTCAGGCTCAAGCTGTATCGAGCTCCGGTTTTAACTACCACACCAGCTGCGAGAAGTTTGGTAAGCACTTTATATACAGCCGCTGGGCTGAATGCTCGTCGGTGAGACGAGGCCATTAGGCGCAACTTCTCAGCTGTCACATAGGGACGATCTGACATGATCGTAATGCAGAGTTGCTCAAGAGATCCGCTTTCAAGTGGTATCGGCACAGCACCTTCCTCGTACGTAATTAAGATTTTACTATAAGTGGAAAATCGGATTGTTTGCTAGAGAAAAAACGACTCCGCGATAGTTGGATGGTACTGTGCCGGTGCTGTCGGAGCGTCAGTAGTCGTTCCTCGCGTGTGCTATCGAATGTGGCTATGTTGAAGGTCAGGATAGAGATGAAAGGTACGGGTCATTTTTCGGGAAAGATCGTCGTTGTAGGTGGCGGGTCGGTGTCGCAGTGCACTCTTCCAATTCTGTTAAAAGAGCTTGCTATCGCACCCTCGGCAATTACCCTGCTTGATTTTGTTGATGTGTCTGGACGTTTTGAAGACAGCATCGCGCAGGGTGTGCAATTTGAGCAGGTCCGGATTACTCGTGAAAACTTTCGAGAGGAGTTGGGGAGACGGCTTTCTCGCGGAGACGTTCTGCTCGATCTTGGATGGAACACTGGCACCGTCGAGATTATTGATTGGTGTCACGGAGAGGGCATTCTGTTTCTCAACACATCCGTAGAGGAGTGGGACCCGTATGCGGACACAGAGCGTACGGATCCGCGAAAATATACCCTGTACCAACGCCAGATGCGACTCCGTGAACTGGTAAAGCGCTGGGGCGGTACTAGCGGTCCGACAGCGATAGTTGATCACGGCGCAAATCCGGGCCTGGTTTCACATTTCACAAAGCGGGCACTTTCTGAGATATCTGGCGCGCTTCTCGAGATGGGGGTGGTCGCGGAGCGCCGGTCGAGTCTCGAACGGGCCCTAGGGAACAAAGATTATAAGGCGATGGCCAAGCACGCTGGTGTAAAGGTCATTCATATTAGCGAACGAGACAGCCAGATAGCTACGAAGCCAAAACAAGTGAACGAGTTTGTGAATACGTGGAGTGTCGAGGGGCTGTATGAAGAGGGTGTGGCTCCGGCGGAGATGGGGTGGGGAACACACGAGCGTGCGCTGCCGGCAGGAGGGCTCGAATTTACTGATGGTCCCAAGAATGCAATATGTCTTGGAGCAATGGGCGTTAACACCTGGGTGCGCTCGTGGGTACCGAGCGGTCCGATAGTTGGCATGGTGATCCGGCACGGAGAAGCTTTTGGTATCTCTGATCGTCTGACTGTATGGGAGGGAGATCGCGCGGTGTATCGCCCCACAGTTCACTATGTCTATTGTCCATCGGACGCAACTATTGCCTCACTCCATGAGTTGAGAATGAGTCAGTATCGGCTACAAAAAAAACAGCGGATCATGAACGAGGAGATCGTACATGGGGTCGATGAGCTAGGCGTGCTGCTGATGGGGCATGACTTAAACGCGTGGTGGTCTGGCACAGTGCTCGATATCCATGAGGCGAGGCGGCTTGTTCCAGGACAGAACGCGACCACAGTGCAGGTAGCGATATCAGTAGTCGCTACGCTCCAATGGATGTTGCGTAACCCGACGCGAGGAGTCTGTTTGCCGGATGATATAGACGCAGACGAAATCCTCCAGTTCTGCGCACCGTATCTCGGTCGTATCGTCTCAGAGAGGGTTACGTGGCATCCCGTGCGAGACCTTGATACCTCGCTCTCGAGCTTGTCCGGCGCAAAGCCCGCGCTCGATGACCCTTGGCAATATTCGGTATTCAGCTACGGAACGTAAGCGCCTAGGGGCTATGCGCGTTCGTCAACGGGGCTCAGGCAGGTAGGGGGATTTCGTACGTGTCGGGCTATTTCGCGTAGCGATGGAAGATTTTTAGCGGTCTACCACAGGGGGGCGCACTAAAGCAGGTGTCGGGCTGTCGATGTCGATTGGGCAGCGGGCCTGTAGTCGTGTAACGGGAGCAGGAAATAAATATCGCCATGTCAGGGGGTTAGCGATTGGCTGCGATGTGGATTGTACGAGCCTCAGAAGCAAGTCACGTTAACGCCCGGATATTCCATAACAAGCAGTAGATTACAGGAACTCACGGAACCGAGGTGATGGCGTGTGGCCGGACCGCTTTGGGAGTTCGCGAGATCGGCTATGGCGTGGCTGACTCGACTATGGATTGTACTTTAGGTAGAAAATAGGCCGTTTCAGAGAAGGTTTGCGACGCAGTAGGGGTGCAAAACAGATGAACAAGAAAATCATAACCAATCTTTTAGGAGTCGCGTTCGTAGTGGCCGGACTAGTCTCGGAGGCTAATGCTGCTAATTGGACGAAGCTTGAATGCCAAGCGGTACCCAATACCGGAGCAACGAACTACAACACGAATATTCAGTGTGTCGCGCAAATTACTCGTCCAGGACAGGCGCGATGGTACAACGCCTACCGCCAGTATTGTCCGACATTCTGTGCGAGCCTTGGTGGTACTAACGTTGCTTCACCCGACGGATTCGCCTGTACCTCAGGGGAAGAGCGGCCATGGTCTGCAATCAACGCCGGAGTCGACTACCGGCCAACAGGGTGCTGGCATAATTGCTCGCAGCCGGAAGGTTTACCGGGTGCGCGAAGTGAATCTTTCCGATGTTATCACCCAGGACAGAAACGAGATAATGACCGAACTGATACGACGGTCGGCTGCTTCTGTGCTACGGGTGATACCGGAGCGACAAGTATTGAGGTTGGGATCCATACAGCCGGTCCAGCTAAGGCTAAGGGCGTATCAATCTCTTGGGCCGGATGGCAACGAGTTGATCGTTACTTGATAAATGACACGGCAAATCGAATATTTGATGTTGTTGGTGAGATTCCACTTGGCGGAACGGGAACTCTCTCGATGAATGTGAATATTCAAGGGACGTGTGGAACCACCGCGACAATTAACGGGAACATTGCTCATACCTATGGAGCTCAGGTTCCATCACCAAATGTCGTAGTTCCCCTGCCGGCGTGCCCAGCGCAGTGTAAGGACGGAATTGATAACGACGGCGATGGAGCTATTGACCTCGCAGACTTCAGTTGTCAGAACGATCCGAACAAAAATGATGAGGCAAGTCCAAAGTCTCAGTGTCAGGATGGGCTGGATAACGATGCCGATGGAGCAATCGATCTTAGTGACTTCAGTTGTGCTGATAAGCAGGACAATAGCGAGTCTGATCCTAAGTCTCAGTGTCAGAACGGAAGTGATGATGACGCGGACGGATTAATTGACTCTGCGGATCCTGGTTGCGCCAATTCACAAGATAACAATGAGTCTGACGGCACTTCTCAGTGCCAGGATAAGAAGGATAACGATGCAGACGGCTTGATCGATTCTGCGGATCCAGGGTGTTCGAATCCTCAAGACAATAATGAGTCTGATGGTACGTCACAGTGTCAGGATACAAAGGATAATGACGCTGATGGCTTGATCGATTCTGCGGATCCAGGGTGTTCGAATCCTCAAGACAATAATGAGTCTGATGGTACGTCGCAGTGTCAGGACACAAAAGATAATGACGCTGATGGCTTGATTGATATGAAGGATCCGGGTTGTGCAACTGCCCAGGATAATAATGAGGGTGATGAGCCAACGACCTTGTCGGTGGGAGTTGAGTGTTTGTCAGTGAACAAAGATGGTTCGAAGACAGCCTACTTTAGTTACAACAATACGACTGGCGCGGATGTCACCGTAACCACAAACGCAGCTCAAGGCACGGTGAATGAGTTTGCGACAACAGGTTCGACCACTCCTCCGCCAACAGTCTTCAAGGCAGGGCTTGCCAAGGGTGCTGTGGTTGTAACCTTTACGGGAGACTCAGTCACGTGGCTGGTTCGCGCCCAGAGGAGTGCAGCGTCACGAGCGACTGCGTCGGCTGCAACGCCGGTGTGCGCACCGATATCGCCGCAGGCTGAATGTCGCGGATACCAGAACGGTGTGATCACAGTTCGACTGGGATACATCAACGGTAATGGCTTTGAGCAGCAGGTGGCGGTCGGCCCGTCAAACGGATTTACTCCGGGTGCGGTCGATCGTGGTCAGCCGAATAAGTTCTTTGCCGGAACTAACAAGTCGGTGTTCCAGGTGCCACTAGTGAGTGCGACTGACTCGTTGACCTGGGCAGTAAACGGCACCTCGGTCAAGATTGATAACACGCTTCCGGTGTGCGACGGAGAATGCGTCGACACTCCTACGGGCAGCATCACAGGCGAACTGGACAGTGTTGCTCAGCAGTTGTCGGATCTCATGACTCGTGCTGCGAACATTCTAGCCTCGGCTAAAGTAACGTCGGGTAAGAACGTATCGGCGGCGGCCACGCGTAACCGGACTGATGCAGAGCGCGCCAAGAAGAAGGCGCAGGATTACTCAGCCCAGGCTAAGAGTCTGACCATCCAGTTCCCACAAGTGATCAAGACGTGCCCTCAGGCGCCAGCCTACTGTGAGACTGTTGACCGTCAGTACGCGATTGAATCTTTGAAGGGACTGTACGCCAATCAGCGAAATAGTATCCAGCGAACGATTGCGCGAGCGTACTTCCGAAACACTGGTGCGACCAGTCGTACTGATTCTCTTGTGAAGCAGGCCAAAGCGCTTGAGCAGCAAGGGCTCGCAGCGCTTGCGCAGCTTCCTCGGTTTGATACTCAGTGTAAGTAAGAGGAGCCTACGCGTCGGGATACGCGATCTTGAGTAGCTCAGCGTAGGAGCGGTAGACGTCGGTGTTTGTCACGATGCCGACCAATTTACCGCTCCGAGTAATAAGCGCTGAGCCGAGTCGATTCTCAGCTAGATGCATGAGAACGTGGTCCACTGGAGTGTCGTGCTCAACGACGTAGGCCTCGAGGTTGCAAACGTCGCCGACGTTTAGCGCTTCCTCTGATTCGCCGGTAGCGGCGATTGCAAACGCTAATTTAAGATCCCGTTCGGACAGCATACCAACAAGCCTTCCCTCGGATGTGACGGGTAGGTGCCTGATCCCTTCGGCGTCCATAATGGCTTTAGCCTCATGGATGGTTCGTCCCGCCTCAATCGTGTGGGGCAGAGGGGTCATGATTGTTATGATGTGAGGCGTGGGTTTCATTTCTGTCTTTCCGTTTGTACCTTAGAGCGTTGTAGGATGCACTGCGCGAGCTTACGGTGCGCCCGCTGACCTTACCAAGATGGGCTTGGATTATGAGGCTTCCTCCGGGAAGAGGTTCTTCACTGATAGATAGCGCTCGCCTGTGTCGTAGCAGAAGGTAAGAATTGTGGATCCCTTTTGAATTTCGGGCAGCTTTTTATGTACGGCACTGAGAGAAGCGCCCGTTGAGACCCCGACGAATATCCCCTCATCGCGAGCGATGCGGCGCGCGAAGTCGAACGCCTCGTCGTTTGAAACCTGAATGACTCCGTCAAGAAGTGAGGTTTCTAGGTTCTGAGGGATAAATCCTGCCCCGATTCCTTGAATGGGGTGAGGTGAGGGGGTACCTCCACTTATGACAGGAGAGGCCGCCGGCTCAACTGCATAGACTTGGAGCTTCGGAAAACGCTCTTTAAGAACCTTGGCGCACGCGGAGATATGTCCTCCGGTCCCGACGCCTGTAATGAGGTAATCTAGACCATTTGGAAAATCCCTTAGTATCTCCTGCGCGGTTGTCTGCGCGTGAATCCACGGATTCGCCTTATTGTCGAACTGTTGCGGCACCCACGAGTTTGGGGTTGTTGTGGCGAGCTCGCCTGCGCGCTCTATTGCGCCACGCATCCCTTTCTCTCGCGGTGTGAGGACAAGCTCGGCGCCATAGGCCAGCATGAGTCGCCGACGCTCGACTGACATCGATTCAGGCATGACGAGGATCAGTCGGTATCCCTTTACGGCAGCCACCATAGCCAGTCCGACCCCCGTGTTGCCCGAGGTCGGTTCAATGATAGTGGCTCCCTGTGTCAGTGCGCCGGCTGCTTCTGCCTGCTCTATCATCGCTAAAGCGATACGATCTTTGATGCTACCACCGGGATTGGCCCGTTCGAGCTTCATCCAGACGTTATGACTCGACCCGAATAGTTTTCGTATTCGTACGTGAGGCGTGTTCCCTATCGTTTCTAGAATCGATTCAGCACGCATATGCTACTCAGCTCCCCAGACGTTGGCGCGTTACTTCATACAATAAAATTGAGGCAGCACAGCTGACATTTATGGACGACAGCTCGCCGCCGATCGGAATCTTAACAACGGCATCACAGATATCCCAGTACCCTTTCGACATCCCGACAGTCTCGTTCCCGAGGACGAGCACCGTAGGACGGGTGAAATCTTGGGCAGTCACGAGCGTTTCAGTTTTGCCGCTACTCCCAACGATCTGGTAGTCGTGCCCCTGAGCTCTCGCGCTATCCGCCCACTGTTTAACATCGAGATGCGACGTAGCAGTAGTTACTGGAAGTCCAAAAATGGCACCCATGCTACCGCGAACAACGAAAGGATCGTAGATGTCGACAGCGTGGCCGGTCACGATTATGCCGGTGGCACCAAACGCATCGGCCGACCGGATAGAGGAGCCGAGATTTCCCGGACTACTTGGTCTGTCAAAGACGACAACGAGGCCGCGGCCGACGGCCGGTATATTAGTGGGGGCGAGTTTGCGAGTCTCTACGATTGCCAGCAATTCAGAGGTCTCATCTTTATCACTGAGAATTGCCATGAGGTCAGGGGATAGCTCCCATATCTCCTGAGCGGCGGCGGAGCGAAGTAGTTCAGTGGCCCAGGTCGACAGCGGGCGGCCAGACGAATGAAGAAAAGCGTGGATACCCCAGCCGTGTTTCACAGCAATCGATATTTGTGCGACCCCTTCAACGAGGAAGTGTCCGTGTTGAGTCCTCTTCTCGCGGTTTCGTTTGATAACCTCAGCTCGCTGGAAGAAGTTGTCTTGTTTGAGAATTGAACGCCGGATAGGGCAGTTTTGTTGTGGAGACTGATACTTCATAGGGTAATAGGCTAACGTATTGAAGACACGAGAGCAAAGCAAGGTCGATATCTCTCTCTGGGGTGCTTTCTGGGATGTGGTTTGCGAGGGTAGAACGCCAGGGCTAAGTCATTAAGTTTTTTGAGGGAATAGTGCAATCCATTTTGACAGACGTTCATCCTACTGTTTATCCTCAAGGGGCAGTAAGGTGCTGGAAGGAGTTGTAGTTTGTGCGATTAGGGCGAGATGCACTGGTCGCAATCGGTTGTTGCGGGCACCTAAAGCTGAACGTGAGGATGGTAGAGAGCATGGGAGAAGAGTCCCTGCGGATGCGGAGTAGCCGTGTCGAGGAACGGCGCTGCGATTGAGCAGCGCGACTATGCTTTAGAGCCATTAATGTTAGGGGGTTAACGTGAATAAATCAGAACTTATTGAAAAGCTCGCTCAACGGTCTCAAATCAACGTGGTACAGGCCGAGGAAGTAGTAAATCTTATCTACAAAAAGATGCGAGACACCCTGGTAAGCGGCGGACGAATTGAGATTCGCGGCTTCGGCAGCTTTGTGGTTAAGGAGTATGGCGCTTACGAGGGCAGAAACCCAAAGACTGGTGAGAAGATACCAGTACCACCAAAGAAGCTTCCGTTCTTTAAGGTCGGAAAAGAGCTCAAAGAGCGCATCGATATGGTGCCAGAGGGTAGCGTAGCAGCGGGCCAGCGCTAAGTCGCTCGGCACGCTCACTTGCAGCTACGGGCTGGGAGTGCGCGGGTACCTAAGGCCTTCCAGGTGTTCAGATTTGGGCACCTGGAGGGCCCTTGTTATTTTGGCCCTGCCGTCACGCCGCAGCTTTTGTGATGGCGCTTTCAGAGCC
>OMII01000249.1 GCA_900299055.1 Pseudomonadota bacterium
CTGTTCCAGGCATGGGTTGTTCAAAGGCGCGCCACGCATCTTCCGTCGAGTGGGCTGCTTCCGTAGCGTCAATTGCGTAGAGGCTTTTGATGACCGCTTCCATAATCATGGGCGGCGTTGTCTCTAGAACTCGGTAGAGTCCAAATGTTCGAGCTCTCCAGTTAACTTCATATGCGAGGGTAAAGTTGTTGCGTTCACTTGGGGCGCCGTCTTGATAGAGTGAAAAGCCAAGTGTATTCGCCTTCTCAAAAGAGCCCCCGAGTTGTGTGTACATTTGAAGTTCTTGAGCTTTGCGGTCCAGGTCAGCTTGTTTGACGCGAAATCCAACGACTGAGGCGGTGACCGCCGAGATGACAAGCAGAAACCCCATGAAGATTACAGAGGCCTTTTGCTCGGCGAGCGTTGCATTCTGAGAGGGAGTAAACATTTCTTGGTCAGATCTGGTCATGATAGGCACCTCTGCGCGGTTGTGAGGCGAGCTTGGTTGTGGAGCTCCATAAGAGAGCGCTCAAGGGAAAGTATGTTGTTGTCTGCCTCAGGCTGCGGAGTAGGGGTCGACCAGCAGGCAGCGAGAGCTGAGCGGTAGGTTGCGAGAGTCGATAGGAGGCGAGTCTTGACCTCGCCCTCAGGAACTTCTGTTTCCGTGAAGTGTAGAATCTCTTTATACCGCTTCTGTTTCGCCGCCAGACGGGATACTTCCATGGGTAATCTCCTGATACGAGAGGTCCTTTTTTACTCGAGTTAGCCCTGGATTTTTGTACATACAGAGCCCGGGGTAAAGGGGGTAGAGCAGGCGATGGTTCTGGGGTACAAGTACAGTCTGGGGCTACGAAGCCCATCAGAGAGGCATCGAGTATGGCCAATAAGAGAGCTATAAAGCGTGGTAGTCCAACCTCAGTTGTGGCGGTGTTTCCAGGTTCGTTTGATCCTCTGACCAATGGCCATGTAGACATCATTGACCGCTCCGTTACGATATTTGGACGCGTGGTTGTGGGGGTGCTCAATAATGCGTCAAAGAGCTCTCTCTTTACGGACCAGGAACGGGTAGAGCTCATTAAACGGCAGGTGGCGAGCTATCGGGGGCGGGTTACGGTCGTTAGCTTTTCGGGTCTTTTGGTTGATTTTGTTAAACGTGTCGACAGTCGAGTGGTTATTCGGGGGCTTCGAGCGATCTCAGATTTCGACTACGAAGCTGAAATGGCGCTCATTAACCGCAAACTTTCTCCGGATGTGGAGACCTTCTTTTTAGCAGCGCGCGAGGAGAACTCCTACATCAGCTCCACGGTGGTGAAGCAGGTGGCGCTACTTGGCGGTGATGTCTCAGATATGGTTCCCCCGGTTGTAGAACGAGCCTTGCGCCAGAAGTGGAAGGCCAAGCAGTCTGAGTCGCGTCGAACGGCTCGCTGAGTCTTGGCGTGATACAACCCTTCTAATGTGGCGATATTCAAACACTTTTACGGTCTCGCCGCGGCTTGAGTTGCGGGCTCCAGACGTCTATAATCTTGCAACTCTCGCTACCGGGAGCTGCTCCTTCAAGGGCAGTCCGTCTGCTGAGAGCGTGTGGCTTCTGAGATCGTGTGGTCGTAGTCAGTGAAGTTCTTTTAAGAGCTCGGGCTAGACTGGTGTGTTTCGGAAGCACCCAGCCCCAGTAGTCGCCGAACGGCGGTTGCGTTCGTGGAACTCGGTGTTCCGCAGTCTCGCAAGAGGTGGGGTGGGCTCAATCGAGACAGCGCGGGAACGTCCCGTGTAATGTGTACGAAAAGATAATCTCGTAGGTAATTTCTATGGCAAAGCAAAGAACTCTCTCCATTATCAAGCCAGACGCTACTTCGCGTAATCTGTGCGGCAAGATCCTTAATCATTTTGAGGAGGCGGGTCTCTCAATAGTAGCGGCTCGTATGATGACTCTCACCCCGGAGCAGGCGGGCCAGTTTTATATCATTCATAAGGATCGCCCATTCTACGGCGAGCTCATCGATTATATGTGCTCGGGTAGAGTTCTCGTTTCGGTGCTTGAGGGTGAGGATGCGGTAAATTGCAATCGTACCCTGATGGGTGCAACGGATCCGAAGAAGGCCGACAAGGGCACTATTCGGGCGTTGTATGCCGAGAGCATCGCAGCGAATGCTGTGCATGGTTCGGACAGTGCGGAGAACGCGGCTGTTGAGATCGCCTTGTTCTTCCCGGAATTGAAGTAGTAGGTCTTCCAGAGGAGGCGACGTGAGCGAAGAGTTCAGAGATTTCTTTAATTACAGTTACTCTGAGCTCACGGAGCTCCTGGAGACGGAATTCGGCGCGACGAAGTTTCGGGCTACACAGCTGTTTGAGTGGGTGTACCGTAAGGGTGTCACTGATTTCGACCAGATGACAAACATTAGCCGGGAACTTCGTACTCGTCTGGCCGCCGCGTTCGTCTTTCCAAAGGCACGTATCCACGAGCGGAGAATCAGCTCGGATGGAACTCGAAAATACCTCTTTGAAGTCGAGAATGGAGACCTGGTCGAATCGGTGATGATCAAGCAGGTCAACCGCATGACACTATGTGTATCTTCGCAGGTGGGCTGTGCGATGGGGTGTCGATTCTGTCGTACAGGCACGATGGGATTAAAGCGGAGCCTCTCAACGTCAGAGATTCTCAGGCAGGTTAATGGCGTCATAGAAGACGCGAAGAACTTTGGGGACTCATTTCAAAATATAGTCTTCATGGGGATGGGAGAGCCGCTTCACAATTTCGATGGAGTGACTCGCGCGGTACGAAATCTCACCGACCAACATGGGTACGCAATGTCTCCTCGCAAAGTGACGGTATCTACCGTCGGACTGGTGCCAGCGATACGAAAGTTGGCAGCAAGTGATGTGTCAGTGAGCCTAGCCGTTTCACTCAACGCAACGACGGATGAGATCCGTTCGCAGGTCATGCCGGTCAACGACCGATTTCCAATCGCAGAGCTACTTGATGCAGTGAAAGGCTTCCCAGTCGGTCCACGCAAAAAGGTCACCATGGAGTACGTCATGCTTGGTGAGCTTAATGACACAGAGGAGGACATGCGTCGGTTGGCAAAGCTGATGAGAGGCCTCCCGGTGAAGGTGAATCTTATTCCGTACAACGACAACGCAGGGCTGGGCTTTAAGACGCCGGCGCGCGAATGGGTATTTACCTGGCAACGGTACCTGAATAGTCAGGGACTGCAGGCCTTCATTCGGTGGTCAAAGGGAGCGGATATTGCTGCTGCGTGTGGACAGCTCGCCACTGAGTCCAAGCGTTCCTCGCGTCTACCGGTAGTAGATCGAGTGGCTGCGTAATCTGGACTATTTGTGTGACCAAACGAGTTCTTATCGTTCCAAAAGGATATCTCGGAGACCTCGTGCTCACGTCGCCCGTGATTGAGGCGCTCAAAGCCTCGTCTCCAGATATTCATATAACAATGCTCGTGCCCCCCCAGTTTGTCTCCTTTGTGAAAAGCGATCCGCTCGTTGATGATGTTATTGTGTTTGATCGCCGGACCATCGGCAAAGGCTGGAAGGGGTTGAAGATGTTTGCGCGTGAGGTGGCTGCGCGACGGTTTGATCGAGCGTACTCCTTTCATCGTTCTCCTCGCACGAGTCTTCTTTTGTGGCTGGCAAAGGTGCCGGAAAGAATAGGGTACAGTGACGCGATAGCATCGTTTTTGTATACCAGGCGCGTCGAGAGGTCTGCGCGATGTCACGAGGTGATCCGTAATTTAGAGCTGATTTCGGAGGATCTATCCGCAGAATTGCAGGGCGAGCTGGAGGGGTTGAGGCGCCCTGGACCTAACGCCGTATCTGAGCGCTTTACGTTGCGCGTTCCTCGCATCGAGCACGACGAGGTCTCCGAGAGTATTCGTACGGTCGTAGACGACCCCAAGCCATATATGGTGCTTTCGCCAGGGAGCGCCTGGGAAACGAAGCGCTGGTCGACTGCGGGCTTTCGCGAGGTTGCTGCGGGGTTAATCGCGAGGGGGATGCGAGTTGTGATCGTCGGTGCTCCGGACGATAGCGCAGCGTGTCAGGAAGTTGCAGCGGGGCTTGGACCAGATGTGGTTAATACGTGCGGACGGACATCTCTCTTGGAGTTAATTCACATCATTCGCTGCTCTCAGGGAGTGGTGTGCAACGACAGCCTTGCCCTTCATCTTGCCTCCGCTACGGGTCGTCCGACAGTGGTTGTTTATTGTGCCACATCACCACTTTTTGGATTTGGTCCCTGGAAGAATCGGGCAATCGTGGTAGAAAAGACTGATCTATTTTGCAAGCCGTGCCGGCGTCACGGGTCAAAGAGCTGTCCCACGGGGACCAATGCGTGTATGGAGGGAGTCTCGGGTGCGACAGTGCTTCAGGCCCTGCTGGACCTTCGCTCCGAAGATATTCGCCTTCGAGGTGGATCGTCATTTAAGGTCATTTCATCGTGAGTGCTATGAGCGCGTCCGCACCTATTTCGGAAGTTTTCCAGGAGTCGTTCGATCATTTAATTAGAGGTCCGTTTACCGTGTCCAGTCGCGGGTTGCTTAACGACGAACAGGCAACCAGGATCGTTCAAGAGCTCCTTGCTCGTGTTGAGTCGCCGACGCCGGGTGTTTTAGGTGGGCGCGGCCAAACGCGAATCCTCGAGATTCCAGGATTGGGACGGATGTTTCTTAAGCGATACTCGCATGGAGGATTGCTGCGTAAGATCACAGCAGGACACTTCCTATGCCTCGGGCAGTTACGCTCTAAAGTTGAGTTCGAGATGCTTGAGCTGGTCCGCTCTTTGGGGGTGAATGCGCCAAAGCCCCTGGCGTTCGTGCAGAAGGGGTCAACGATCTATAGCACCTGGCTACTCATGGAAGAGTTGCAGGGAGCGCGGTCGATAGTGGAGATCGGAGAAGATGAGGGAGATGCTCTCCCGCGGGCTCTGGATGGCCTCTCGGAGCAGATTCGTATCCTGATAAAGCACAACATATTTCACGTGGATCTGCATCCCGGGAATGTTCTCGTTGATGATAATCGGGCTGTATACATAGTGGATTTCGACAAAGCCTGTCGTTTTAAGGGTTCCCGTCAGGCGTTGCGCGAGCTGTATCTGCGTCGCTGGCGGAGGGCGGTAATAAAACATCAACTGTCACCTTTGTTGTCCGAGATGATGTCACTTACCTTGCGGAGTAATGATGAGTAAGGTCCCCGACCGCGTCTTGGTTATACTGATGGGGGCGTTGGGTGATGTTGTCCGAGGTCTATACATCGTTGACATGATAAAGCGGGCGTCGCCTACCACGCGGATCACGTGGCTCGTGGAGCCAGCGTGTGCCGGAATAGTACGACTGCACGCGGGAGTCGATGAGGTTCTGGTTTTTGATCGACCTCAAGGTCTCAGAGGAGTCTTGCGCCTTCGAAAGGAGATTCAGGCCCGCACGTTTGATGTGACGCTAGATCTCCAGCGACACTTCAAAAGCGGCTTGTTCTCGTGGTTCTCTCGCTCGCCTCGCCGAATTGGATTTCATCGGCGTGATGCCAAAGAAATGAATTGGGTTTTCAACACAGAGTATGTAGATCCCCAAGGTGAAGGCATCGCCAAAGTGGATCACTATCAGACGTTCCTTGAGAAAATTAACGTATCCACGGCTGGTGAGCTCACCTCAGGGCTCGATCATATCCGCCTTGAGAACCTTTCTGCTCCGTGGGTGCAGAGCGTGCAGAGGCCCTATATCGCCTTGATACTTGGCTCATCGTGGGACTCAAAAGATTGGCCCGAGGAGGGGTATCGAGGGCTTTTGGAGCGACTCGACACAGGGATGGTGGTTCTGCTCGGGGACAAAACTAAAGTAGAGATGGGATCACGCTTAGAGGCGGTGCCGACGCGTGCCACGGTGCTTAATATGGCCGGCAAGACCACCCTAGCGGAGTTGGTAGCCCTCGTGCGGGGAGCGCGCGCCTGTATCGGCCCTGATTCTGGGCCGGGGCACATAGCTGGAGCGGTGGGAGTGCCGCACATAACGCTTTTCGGTCCGACTCCTATGCTCAGAAATGCGCCTCGGGGAAGTGAGCACCTCGCGCTTGCCGCCAGCGTGCCGTGCTCCCCATGTAAGCGGCGTGTATGCCCAGGCCTGGGTAAGGTCTGTATGCGTTTGATCACTCCGGAGGCGGTCCTGGACCGCTTGCGGATGGTCTCCTAGTGCACGTAAAGGCGTGTCCTACCAAGGTGTTGAATCTTTTCGGCTTGGGTGGCGTCGCTGGAGAGCTCTTGCTATAACAACCCCATGAGACTGGGAAATAAAGAAGAGTTGCTGTCGACTCTTGATCAAATCGCGAACGTTCCGATCCTCGTCGTGGGGGACATGATGCTAGACCGATATGTCTGGGGTCGGGTAGAGCGTATTTCACCTGAGGCCCCCGTGCCTGTGGTTGAGGTGTTGCGAATTGAGGATAGATTGGGAGGCGCCGGAAACGTTGTGCGCAACCTGGCGATGATCGGTGCCAAGCCAAAGGTGTGTGGCGTGGTGGGATCTGACGCCGACGGCGAGTCGGTCATAAGACTCTTTCAAGAGAGTGGGGCAGACTGCTCAGGTATTATCGTTGCCCCCGAGCGACCCACAACCCTAAAGACTCGTGTCATCGCCGCATCTCAGCAGATCGTTCGTGTAGACCGTGAGGTTCGGGAGGAGTTAACAGCGGAGACTTCGCGTAGCTTAGCGAAGAGAGTGGACGCTGAGATAGACGTTTGCAAGGCAGTCGTACTTTCTGATTACGGCAAGGGCACAGTTTCTTCGCAGCTTCTAGAGGTTTTATCCGGAGCCTATTCGGCTGGTCGGCTCGGGCTGCGGGTGAGACCGCTTTTCGTCGATCCACATCCGCGCAACTATGATCGTTATGAAGTGATGAGTGTAGCCAAGCCGAATCGAAAAGAGGCTGAAAAAGCTTCAGGGCAGCGTATTGAAACCATCGAAGATGCCTTTCACGCCTGCGAAAAGTTGATTGAGAAGTGGCACTCGGAGTTGATGGTCGTCTCCCTTGGTGAGGATGGTATGGTAGTCAGGGGCGCGAATAGCTCTGAGGGACTACATCTTGAGACCATGGCTCAGGAGGTGTTCGACGTAAGTGGAGCTGGTGACACGGTCACGGCTGTGTTCACGTCAGCTCTTGCTGTTGGAGCGTCACCAACCACCGCTGGCGTGCTGGCTAATATCGCTGCCGGCATCGTGGTTTCTGAGGTTGGAACAGCAGCAGTAAATCTTGATAAGTTGCGGGCCGAAGTTTCCAAGTGGAGCGTCTAGCGGTTATGTCCAATACCCACCATGTGTCGTCACTACGGAGTATGACTGGGTTTGGCCGGTCCTCTGTGACCGTCGAAGGGGTGGATATCGATGTGGAGATACGCTCTGTAAATAGCCGCTTTTTAGAGGTCGTGGTAAAGGCGCCACGCAGCTTCTCGTCGGTGGAACGTGAGGTTAAGGGCGTTCTACAGAGGCTGCATCGACGCGGTCGTTTTGAGGTGTTGCTCTCCAGACGTGACAGAGCGGTTCAAGGGGAGGTTGAGCCCGCTTGGGAAGAGCTCGATCGCGCCGTGGCTCGGTACACCGCGGCGTGTAAGAGATACGGTGCCCGAGGTGATACACTGACCACATTCCTCGCCAACGTTGCGATGCGGCAAGATATGATGAGTAGCGCCGACGATCAGGTGCTTGATGAGCAAGAGCTATCGAGCACGATCGAGGCGGTCCATGAGGCGAGCCGGCAGCTGGCGCGCGCTCGAGAGGTGGAAGGTCGCGGACTTTTTGAAGACATCTCCTCACGAGTTGGAACACTACGGCGGATACGTGACCAGATAGGGCAGGCCATGTCCGGTGCGGCTGCGAGGCTGAGAGATAGGATGCGTGAACGTCTTAAACTGCTTACAGACGAGGTGAAAGTAGATCCGGTACGACTCGCAGAGGAGGTTGCGCTTTTAGCCGATCGAGTTGATGTCGCTGAGGAACTTTCACGACTTGAAATCCATCTAGGCGAGTTCTCCAAGACATTACATGGTCATGCGGACGGGGTGGGGCGTAAGCTTGATTTTTTGACGCAAGAGATTGGTCGTGAGTTAAATACCATTGGATCGAAGGCGCAGGACGCAACGGTTCAGGGATTCGTGGTAGACGCCAAGACCGAATTAGAGCGGATAAGAGAGCAGGTACAGAACGTAGAGTAGGATATGAATCGGGAGCTCACCAGGAAGGGGATTCTATTTGTGCTGATGGGGCCAACGGGAAGTGGCAAGTCAACGTTCTGTGAGCGGTTGATAGCCGAGTTTCCCGAGGAGTTGTCGTACTCGACTTCGGCAACGTCGCGGCCGCCACGAGCAAGTGAGGTGGCGGGCAAGAGCTACCACTTCTTATCGAGAGAGGAGTTTATAGCTCGAAGGGAGAAGGGTGATTTCTTCGAGTGGGAAGAAACGCATGGTAACTTGTACGGTACTTTGCAAGAGACGCTGGTTACAGGAATCCAGACCGGAAAAGATCTCTTATTCCAAATCGACATCCGCGGCGCTTTGAATTTCAAAAAGCATTTCCCTGACAATACGGTCACTATTTTCATCGTACCCCCTTCCTTCAAGGATCTTAAGGAGCGGTTGCAAGGGCGCGGGACTGTGTGCGAGGCGGAGCTCCAGCGACGCTTCGTAACCGCACAAGATGAATACGAGGCTCTTTTGAGGCTACATGGTCAGACGAGTGCGGTCGACTATCTGGTCGTTAACAAAAAGCTTGATCAGACCTACGAGGAAGTTCGAGCGATCGTTATGGCTGAGCGAGCGCGATATCATCGAATAGACAAGGACTCAGTAGAGCAGTTTTGCGAGGTGAGGGTATGACACGACGCAGTGGAATGTGGTGCCTGTCAGTGTTAGGGCTTGTCATGATAGGTGTGTCGGGCTGTACTCCGCAAAAGCCGCGTGAGCCGAAATACATCGATGATATTCGCCCCATCCCGCCAGCTATAAAAGTTAGTTCCTACACTATCCAGCGCAGGGATCTGCAGGGGGCCATACTTCGCATGGGAGACGCGCCGATACGTTTGGTGCCCGTTTACCAATCGGTTACAGCCTCAGAGAGCTATGAATACCGTCTCTTTGATGTTGCCCCCGATAGCGTGTATCAGTTGCTCGGGCTTGAGAACTCGGATGTGATCATCGCGGCGGACCGGTTCTTGATCAAGAATCAGGCGCAGTTTCCTGCGTTCGTACGGTTACTTCAGAATGAAAATGAAGCGACAATTGAGATACGGCGCGGTGGTGAGGCAAGGCTGCTTAAGTACACCTTCGTTCCCACATTGCAAATGAAGACGGGATACAGGGGGTAGTCTTTACGGGGATTATCCACGTCTTCCAAGCGTGACGAGGTCCGATGGCCGGGCTTCTTGTGCCATGAGGTCAGCCAGGGAGCGATGCTCCAAGAGATCGTCAATAGCTTGCCGAAGTTCCTGCCACACGCCGTGCAGACTGCAGTTCTCCTTCGTAGCGCACATTGACGTGTTATCCGGATTGGGATGAATAGGAGCGTAGTCGCAGATTATTTGAAACGTATCGCCTTCCGCGGCGTAGAGAATATCCTTGAGCGTTATCGAGTGCGGCGGTCTCGCAAGTCGGTACCCACCCCGCGGACCACGCTCGCTTTCCACAACGCCACCCTTACGAAGACGTTGCAAAACCTGCTGAGTGTACTGGAGGTCGAGCCCCTGGCTCTCCGCTATCTCTACGGCGCCTACGGCAGCCTCGCTGCTGCTTCGTCGCGCAAGGTGCAGCGAGCATAAAACCCCACATTCGCCCCATTTAGTCACACGCATTTTGTGCACCTCTATCTTGTACGGAACGAGACTACTTTAAGCCGTGAACGTGAAAAGGCAAGTGCTAGCGGTAAAAAACGGCCTAGAAGCTAAGGTACTCACTGGCGAGCATTACTGACCACGGGATTACGGCAAGAATTGCGTAGACCCCAAGAATGCCTTTGAGAGCTCTTGGGAGCCATGAAATGGAATGTGCCTGACTGCACAGGAGAACGATCAATGCTGAGCAGGCTATTTTAGTTACTACTACCGCGGGGGTAAGGCCAAGTAGCCCCATCAGAGACCGCAGCATGGGATTTCCCTCAGCAGCGATCCCGTACGTTGAAACACCTCCGATGGTGAGAGCTCCGTCGAGAATCTGCGCCACTATAAGGAGCGCCCCGAGCGCCCAGATACCGTAATCAGGTCGAGTAAACGACTCACTCTTTCCTCCCTCAATTACAAAGAGTGGATGAGGGCTTCGAACGTCTGCAATTTCGTGTTGTAGAGCCAGATTGCTCATAGTCACCGCACCTGTTACCTCAGACTAAGCCGGTCGATTCCGTATATGGCCGCGCCGACTTGCTATTCCCTTATCCCGAGCTCAAGCGTAGTTGATTCAGGGAATTATTGGAAGTAATGGGATATCAATAGCTTGGAGAGGTTGGGCCGCTATGAGAGCGCACATTCTCAAGGGGTACCTAACCTGAAGGGGATGAGGTGGGCAGGAGATGTTACAGATAGCGCGAGGATTGGGCTCGCAGGGCAATACCTTCGGTATGAGGCTCCCGCACCCGAAGGTGCATAATTGTGCAGGGCGGGTATGGAATTGCTGTTGAAGGTTGGGTAGCTGTGTTTAGTGGGAGCCTTCCATGCCGGCGATCTGCTCTAGTTCCGAAACTAGGTTAGTTATCTTTTCGCGAATATCCTCAGTTAGGACTGAAATTAGTGTTCCAGTCTGAGAAATAGCGTTGTCCGTGTGGACCGTTTCTCTCGCTATCCATTCAGCGCATCCACCCAAGTGGTCGAGGCGGCTGGCGATTTCAAGGAGTTGAGATAATGTGTTCATGGGGTCCCCAGATAAAACCACTCGCATTACATCTGATATGATGAAAGCGCTGAGCCGGAGGTTTCTGCTTTTGGGCGACAGCATCGCAGCGACGCTATCTCAAACCGCCGTTTATATTCAGCGCGGTCTAGCTTGGGGACCGAAGCGGTTTACTGTACAGAAGGGGGCTGGAGGCTCGATTCCAGCGACACCACGCCGGCTGCGTAAGACACTCCAGCTATTCCAACTCCAAACGTTCGAAGCTTGGCTGAATTCAGCGCGTCGTTGAGCTCTGAGTTACCACCGGTGAACATCGCCAGCGTGCTCTTTACAGAATCCACGAGATCACCCACCTGATTAAAATTGAAATAGCATGAGGCGAGATTGTATGAGGAAAACTGTGCCTGTAAGGGCTTTGGTAGAGATGCTGTCAAGGCAGGGGTCTTCCCAGCATCAGCCGCGATGATGTCGCGGATTAGATTTTCAGAAGTTCCAATCAGTACAGTCTGCGAGCCTTTTGGGTAGCTCATATACACTCCAGCTCCGATGAGAGTGGTAAAATACCGCGTTGAGCTTCCATCGATGTCCTTTGACATCCATGTCGTATTTTGGCCTGTCATTGAAAGGGCCATCCCGAGACTCGATTCAATAAATCTCCCTAAAGCATCGCGATCCTGAGAATCGATCGATAAGAAGATATCCGGCACGGGAGAACCACCGTTGTTGTTGCGTGCGCCGAGAGTGACACCTTTGAGTTTTTTGAGGTGTGTTACCATGTCAGCAGCGGGCGAATTCTGAACAGATTGAAGAAGCGAATCAAGATTGCTTGTGCCCTTCGCGTCAAGAGAGATGGCGAAAGCGGTATTAGCAGGAAGCTTCGTCGCCGCCTGTGATAACGAACTTCCCTCGAGAGCGGCTGATACTTTGGTCTGAGTATCGGTACGAGGCGAGATGGCAACGTTGAGGCGCGCTGCGTATTGTTGTCCGAACGCGCTCTGCCCAGCGATTGACTCAACCGGAACATTTTTGGGGTCAAACTGCAGCTCCTCATCGACTTTTGCGAGGCGCGCCAGGAGTGGCGCTAACCGGGGAATTGAGGCGTACATGAAGGTGATCGCATTCTTATTCGGTTGAAGAGAGGCAGTCGCCTTTTTGAACTCTGGGGCGGTCCTCAGCTGCTCTAGGGTTGGAGTATTTGTCTCCGAGAAGAAACCGTCCAGATCAGCCTTCCGGATGGCTAATGCGAGGTGTGTCTTTGTTGCTCCCAGATAAAGCTTTGCGGGGGCGCCCTCAAAAGACGCTACGACTCGGGCGGCTCCAGCGAGCTTCTCAGCGCTGACCGATAGTCCCGATTCAGAGAGAAAATCCTTAGCGATCGAAAGCTTGTCAGTCATGTCGATGGTAGGCTTGCCCTCAGCAAAGAAGCCGAGGCTTAGGGGAAGTGAGTCATCCTCGACGGCGCCGACGAATCCGACAACTTTCGAGAAGACCCTATCTGGAGTGTACAGTCCCTCAGGGCTAAGAACGCCCAGTTTTTCGAGCGCTTGGTAACCCTTTTGGGCCAGAGCGAGTTGCTGGTCTAGTGCTGTCTGGTCACCTTCAGTATTGGCCTCGCGCACTTTTTCTATGAAGGCTTCGAAGGACTGCTTAGCATTAGCGGGAGAGTTAAACGGGGAGGCCTGAAGAAGTTTGTAGCCCTCGCCCCCTAAATCTAGCACCGTGAAACCAGCTGTAGTGACCGGTAATTTTAGAAGCATCTTCTCGGTCAGGAGTGGGTTCTCAGCTGGAGTTTCTCCTCCTTTTTTTGTGCAGCTTGAGAGCGCTACAGTGGAGAGTGCTAAGGTGTAGGCGAGAAACACGCGAAACGAGATCATGGTTGAGGCTCCTCAAGGAATGTATCGATTGGCTCACGGGTAACCTATCGGAAACTGGTGCGCGACCACAAGTCCATAGTGGAGCATTTTCGCCCCGCAGATGCTCAATTCACTCTGGGAGTGGTGCGCTAAGCGGTGTAGAGTGAAGGCGTCTACGGCAAGCGGTAATCACCAGCGCTAGGTATGAGTTTAACTCGTTTAGATTGCGACATCTTTCGCGGCCAGGACGTGCCAGCTGATGCGTCTTCGTACATAGCGCTGAACCCGTTGGCCAAGCCGGCACAACTTGTCTTTGCGGGCTCGACGGCGGTCCTTCAAGGGCTTGGATCGCAGGTCGCATATCGTTTGGCACTCGATTACTTCATGCGAGGTGTGGAATCTCACTACGCGGACCTGCGTGGCGGAGACGCTAGCCGTGCAGAGCAAATCGGAGAGGATGAAGTTACTCGAATCCTCGAAGACGCCTTTCGAACAGCAAACACGTCGGTGTACGGGTTTGGGCACAAGCTGGCGGCGGGTGGGCGCATGGCAGCCTCTTTGCTTGGTATGGTCGTTGTGCAAGACCGCTTTGCCGCGGCGCGAGTGGGCACGGGAAGTGTCTATCTCTTCCGCGACAACCAACTCTTTCCGTTTTTCGGGTCAGACGATGCAGAGCGAGCGGTGGTGGGCGATATTGAAGAGTTTCCATCGGCACTCTCGGTTCAGCGTCAGGCGTTTGTGGGATCGAATTCACTGATCGATGTCGAAATCGCTTCGGTTACCCTGAGCGCAGGGGATGTAGTCTGCGCGTTTTCACGACCGTTAAGTTCCCTCAACGAGACTCTCTTGTTTCAGCACCTTGAGTCTGTTTCGGCCCAGGGCTTCCCCGTGAGCCAGGCCCCACACGCTGCTGAAGATCTGTGTGTGGAGGTATTCACCCAGCCGGATACCTTGTCATTTTGTTGCCTCGCGACCGTAGGTCCAGAGGTCATCTACTGTACTAAGCGGGTCTCATAGCGCCTCGGATTCCGTAGCGGCCCCACCATGTCTGTGGTTGAAGTCGCAGCCGTGTGGAAGTATGCTACCGACCACAATTTCGAGCGAGGAGAGACTCATGAAGCAATACCTTGATCTAGTCCGGGATGTACTTGAAAACGGCAAGCCAGAAATAGGCGTGCTCAAGGACGGGGCACTGGTGCGCCCAGACCGAACAGGTGTTGGTACGTACTCGGTGTTCGGAAGACAGATGCGATTTAACCTCGAGGAGGGGTTCCCGCTGGTAACCACGAAGAAGGTGCATCTGAAGTCGATCATCTATGAGCTTTTGTGGTTTCTGAAGGGGGATACAAATATCAAGTATCTTCAGGATCAAAAAGTTACGATCTGGGATGAGTGGGCCGACAGTAAGGGCGACCTAGGGCCGGTGTATGGCAAGCAATGGCGCTCCTGGGAGGGGCCCCGAGGTAAAGTTGACCAGGTTGCGCGTGCCATCGAGACGATCAAGAACAACCCGAGCAGTCGGCGAATTGTGGTGATATCCTTTAACCCAGCCGACCTGCCAGAGGTTGCGCCGCCAGCATGCCATACATTATTCCAGTTTTACGTGTCGGGAGATCGTCTCAGTTTGCAGCTGTATCAGCGCTCTGCAGACTTGATGCTCGGAGTGCCGTTTAACATCGCAAGCTACGCGTTGTTTCTAATGATGGTAGCGCAGGTAACAGGACTTCGACCGTATGAGTTCGTGCATACATTCGGTGATGTGCATATTTATGCGAATCATGTTGAGGGGGCACGTTTGCAGCTTGAACGGGAACCTCGTGCGCTGCCGGCAATGAAAATTAATCCGGATATCAAGGATATTTTCGGTTTCTCCTATGAGGACTTTAGCCTTCAAGGATATGAGCCTCACGAGCGGATTCAGTTTGCGATAGCTGTATGACGGCTGATGTGCGAGTCGCCGCCGTTGTGGCGATGGATGAGGACAGAGTCATTGGAAAAGCGGGAGGCCTGCCGTGGCACATCCCGGAGGACTTGGCGCACTTTCGAAACTTAACGAAGGGACACATCGTAGTAATGGGGCGAAAAACATGGGAATCGCTTCCCGAGAAGTTTCGTCCGCTGCCAGGTAGAACAAATGTAGTCGTCTCGCGCGACCTTGCGCGCTTAGCTCTACCGGATGGTGTCGTCGGGGTGGACTCGCCCGAGGAGGCGGTTCGTGTGGCCAAAACAATCGCTCGCGATGACCAGTGTGTCTGGATTATTGGAGGAGCTGAGCTCTATCGGGCGACGTTGCCGCTCTGTTCGGAGGTACACCTTACGGTGGTAGATGGATCGCACGAGGGAGACGCATACTTGCCGCCGTTTGAGGATGCATTCACCAAACTATCCGAAACTCGAGGTGAGCTCTGCTCCTTTCGCGTGTACGGAAGGCTCTCTTCTTAGGATCGCAAGCTCTACGCGGCGAGCATCGCTTTAAGCCCTTGATAGTCTGTCTTTCCGGTTCCCAAGACAGGTAATGACTTAAGCTCTCGAACTTCTGAGATATGCACGATGTGGGGAAAACCCGCCTCGCGAAGGCACATATGAGCTGACTCGAGCGAGAGTGCGCCCGCGGCAAAGGCTATTAACTTTGGGCGGCCGTCGCCTTCACTTCCTTGCGCGAGGACCGCGACACTTGGAGCTCCGTCGGTGCTGGGAACTCGTTTCTGAAGAGCCTCTTCCACGGCGCCGAGGCTAATCATCTCGCCAGCGATCTTTATAAAGCGTTTCAATCTGCCGGTGATGACGAGCCGCCCTTTTTCTATTCGGCCCAGATCCCCAGAATTGTACCAGGTTCCGCCGGCTAGCGTCACAAAGGGATTAATCGATGGGTCGAGATAGCCCGAGAAGATACTCGTTCCCCGAATGAGAATTAATCCCTGCTCGCCATCTGGCATCATCTCCATGCTTTCCGGGTGAACGATAGCGATGGATACTCCTGCGACGGGCCTGCCCACGCCGATTCGCTCCTCGTGGGGGCGTGAAACACTGACAACTGGCGAGCACTCGGTGATGCCATATCCCTCAAGAACTTCGATAGATGGATTCATCGAGGTGGCTAATTCAAACAGCTCCTGTGGGGCGCGCTCAGCGCCCGAGACGAGCGCTCGTAATGAAGCGAACTGCGCCGACTGGCCCGCTTTGAGAATTGAGCGCAGAAAGGTTGGTGTCCCCGCAGCGATAGTTGCGCTCCATGTGGCGATACCCTTGGCTATTTTTCGACTCTCATTCGGATTGGGGTGATAGGCTACGCGAAGTCCCGTCACGAGTGGCAGTAGCGAGCACACCGTGAGGCCGAATGAGTGAAACGGGGGTAAGAAGCCGAGCAGGACGTCACTGCTCGTGAGCTCGAACGCCTCGAGTACTCCTCGCACATTTGAAAGAATGTTTCTATGGGAGAGGGGAACCCCTTTCGGTAATGCCTCTGAGCCGCTCGTGAAGAGCACGACAGCTGGATCGTCTGCCTTCACCGACCTAAGGCCAAACGCATCAAGGATCTGTGTTGTTGATTCACCACACAGACGGCGTGCCCGGGCTTTTTCTTTGAGTGAGAGCGAAGATGAAAGTTCCTCGAGAATGACGAATCGATCCTCGAGAAAGTCGAGCTCGGTTGGAACGATGTCCAGGAAGCGCTCTGATGTATAGATGGACACGAGCTGAGTAGATTCGCAGGCGTGAAGGAGAGAGCGCTTGCCTGCAGTCCAGTTGAGGAATACGGGTACTTTTCCTGCCATAATAGCGGCTAGTGTTACGGTCGAGCTCGCTACTGATGCCGGAAGAAGAACTCCAACGTGAGTACCTGGCGCCTCAGCGAAACGGCGAGCCAATAGCAAAACCCGCAATTTTAACTCAGCCCACGTCAGTACCCCTGTACGCTCGTCGCCAAGCGCTACCTGCCTCCCCATGCGAGAGCACGCTGTTAAAAAAGCCTCGCCTATTGTTGCTGCAGCGCTTAGTTCAGGCGACGGCCTCTTCTCAGAGTCTTTGGTCCATAAGGGAGGAGCGTGAAACTCAGCCTTGGGTTTTCCCGCACCCAGTTCGCCTACCGCTGCGCGAATCAGTGAGCCGACAGTTACAAGCTCCGCTAATTCGACATCGCTGGCCTCGAATTCTCGGTCTAGCCAGAGCAACAGCTCCGCTATTGTAAGGGAATCAAGGCCGAGATCCTCGCCGAGCTGGGTGGAATCGTTGAGTGAGCTCACTGGTACATTAGCAGCGCGCGCAACGTGCTGATACACAGATCCCCGGATTTCAGGTGGAACACATTCTAGGTTTGATTGGGTATCTGGTCTTGAGGGGAGTTCTGGAACGCTGCGGCGGAAAAAACTGTGGCTGACGAGCGAGGGGATTTCGGGGGAGGGCGAGTTGTAGACGTTCTCAAGGTATTTATTGATCGTCAGCGCATCGCCTGAGCGTGGGAACTGGGAGGGGTTGAAGTCGATTGATATTGACACGGAGCGGCGTGGACAAAACAAGAGCAGATTGCTCGTAAGGATTCGCAATCCGCGCACAATTGTGCTGAAAACATCAGGTGTGCTTCCGCCAGTTACTGCTTTTGAAAAAATACTGCCGTACAGTCCGCGAATTTGCACAACGGCGATGTTTATATTCCGATTCGTTGAGATGAGCGCGTGTACCCCAGAGGCTCCTCCGATCCGTTCCATTCCAGTAACTGAGAGTCGTCCTGATGGATACATTAATACGTTATCACCGTACTCAAGCGCGGTTCTAATATGGTCCAGAGTGCGTTCAATCCGGCGGCGCTTGTACGGTCCGGAATCGAACTCCATATCCGCCATCGGAATCGCGCGAATACGGGTGAGGATAGGTTTTAGAAAAGGGAGATTGTACATACCCTCAATGACCACTGGGCGGGGATGGAGTAGGTCCCAGAGGTACGTAGTAACGATTACCGGGTCAATTTCGGCGGGGTGGTTTGGTAGAATAAGAACTCCGCGCGAGGTATCGATGTGTTCCAGTCCAGATACTGAGACGCGGTACCGAAGGCCAAGAAGTGACTTTACGAGGGTTGAAAGCATATCCCGCTAGATTTTCCTCTCGTCAGTAGTTTAGGCAAGTGGAATTATGTCTTTGGGAGGGGTGTAACGCTTATTTTCGGGATGCTTTACGGCCGTTGCGGTTATGGTGTAACCTCCCTGCCACTGTGCGCCTTTAGCTCAGTTGGATAGAGCATCTGGCTTCGAACCAGAGGGTCGGGGGTTCGAGTCCCTCAGGGCGCGTTTTTCCTTACTTGTCCAGCATCATACTCTTACACGTATTGTGTCGACCTGACTGTTGATACCCCAGCAGGTAGGCAGGTCCTTCTCTTTTACGCTTTCCCATGATGTGGGGAGGCGTTACTTTGATAGGGTATTAGGACAGACGTATGGCAAAAATACTAGTTACAGGTGGAGCGGGTTTCATAGGGTCGCATATCGTCGATCGGGTGAGCCTAGGAAATGAGGTGCAGGTTATCGACGACCTCTCCAGTGGCAACCGCGCTAACCTACCTCCGAGTGTGAAGGTGCACGAGCTTGACATTCGCTCGAAGGAAGCGGCGCACGTAGTCTCAAGCTTTCAGCCAGATGTCATCGTTCACGCGGCGGCACAGATCTCGGTTCGACGGAGCATGGAGGAGCCAGCTCTCGATACAGATATCAACATCAACGGCCTGGTAAACATGATTACACCACTGCGAGATCGCTCGGGATCTCACGTTGTGTTCCTTGCCTCTGGGGGATCGTGTTACGGGGTGCAGGATGTCTACCCGGCGCCAGAGACCCACCGTATTTCGCCCGAGAGTATTTACGGATTATCAAAATGGGTAGGCGAGAGATTTCTTGAGTTCTGGTCTCGGGTCTGGGGCGTCTCGTACACGTCGCTACGACTCTCAAACGTATATGGGCCACGGCAGAATCCTCACGGTGAGGCTGGGGTTGTGGCGATATTCTCTGAGCGATTGCTTGCCGGCAAGGATATTACGGTGAATGGTTCAGGTGAGCAGACTCGTGATTTCGTGTACGTAGGTGATGTGGCTGACGCTGCTGCAAAAGCAGTCCAATCACGGACACAGGGTGAGTTCAATATAAGCACAGCGATTGAGACAACAGTGATTTCGCTTGCTACGGCGCTTCGCGATCAGGCTAGCCCATCAGCGAAGATCCATTTCGGGCCCGCTCGTCCAGGTGAGCAGCTACGGAGTGTAATCGACAATTCTCTGGCCAAGTCGGTGCTTGGATGGAGTCCCCAAGTCGGAGTAGAGCAGGGGGTAGCGCAGACGCTGTCGTGGTACCGTACTGGCAATCGTTGATGGCTGGTAGAGCATGACGGAGCGCGTGCTCAAGTGATCTATCTCTGTCCACATTGTTGTACCCATCATACCGCCAACAATCTGGTCTGTGGCACAACGGTTCCCTGGGGGATCGATGGGCAAAAAAGCAACACAAGACCGGGGTTCACAAGTACACTCAAGCGGGAAGGATGTGGCGATCTTTATGCCGAGTTTGCACGGTGGGGGAGCCGAGCGAGCAATGCTCGTTTTTGCCACTGAATTACTTTCGCGTGGCTACGGAGTAGACCTTGTCCTTGCCAATAAAGAGGGGGCTCTGCTGCCCCTTGTGCCTAAGGAGGTTCGTCTCATCAATTGCAATAGCCGCCGTATGTTGCATTCGTTCCGCAGGCTAGGAAGATATTTGCGTGTTCATCGGCCTGCGGCGGTTTACTCCACGATTACTCATGCCAATATCATGCTCGCGCTTACCTCTCGAGCCGTAGGATTGAAAGTTCCAGTGATCGTGCGACAGTCTAATGCGCCCCTTTCGGAGCAAACGTTGGGGGTCTCGCACATGATCTCCAAGAGGCTTATCCCGGTGGCTTATCGGGCAGCCTCATCAGTTATTGCTGTCTCTGAAGGGGTTCGGTCGGAGCTCCTATCAATGCAGCCTAAGTTGATAGGTTCGATTAAGGTATTGCCGACACCTGTACTCACCAGCCAGATGTTACACCAGGCGAAGGAGCCACCCTCGCATCGATGGTTCAGGGACTCACAGCAGCCCATTATCCTTAGCGCAGCGCGATTAGAGCGGCACAAAGGGCTACTAGAACTAATCCGGGCGTTTGCTGATTTGCGGCAGTCTCGGATGGCTCGACTGCTTATTATTGGTGAAGGTTCTGCACGCGCGGACCTCGAGGCAGAAGTCGCTCGCTTGGGTCTCACAGCAAGCGTTGACCTGCCCGGCTTCCAACCTAATCCCTTCTCCTTTATGAATCATGCAGCACTCTTTGTCCTTAATTCATATTACGAGGGCCTCCCGAACGTTCTTATTCAAGCAATGGGATTCGGAACGCCGATTGTCTCGACGGATTGTAAAAGTGGCCCAGCAGAGATTCTCGAGAGTGGACGGTTCGGACGCCTTATTCCGGTTGGTTCGCATGAGAGTTTAGTGACTGCGATGCGTGAATCGCTCGATCTACCAAAGCACTCAGCGGCGCAGAAGAGTGCCTGGAAACGATTCGGCGCAGAGGCCGCGACATCGGCTTACTTGGCCTGCGCGGGCCTGCCAGAGATGCCCCCAGTAGTATCCCGAGTAAAATGAGAAAAGGACGTTGATCGAGAACATTGTGGCTAAAAATACTACCGACAGTGGCGACAAGGATAAGCACCTGTCCATTTCTGCAGCCACGACGCAGAAATATCAGGAATGACGACAAGAGAAGAGTGAGGTAGCAGATAAGACCGAGCACCCCATTGTTGACCCACTGCTGCAAATAGAGGTTGTGCGGTAACTCGAGCATCGTACGCGAGAATCCAGTTCCATGCCCAAGAAGTGGAGCCTCTTCAATCAATCGCACGCTATCCATCACTGCTGCCAATCTTGTGCCTGCCGATCCGTCATCAATTTGTTGACCGTGTAGGTATCGAGATAGTCGATTGTTACGGTCGCTGGCCGAGATCTCTCGTGCAAGGAGTGGTAGAGTAGAGATGATCGCGAAAGCTGCCATGCCCCCAGCAAGTGCGAGGTGAAGGAGCATTTTATTCGAACCATCTGAACGAAAAAAGCGAAGTACTATGAATGAGACGGCCAGACTCGAGAAAGCTACCAGACCGCTACGTGACATTGTCATCGCTATAATTGCGAAGCAGAGCAGCAGTAAGATGAAATCAGGCCAAACTGATGTGCTGCTGTTTGTGGGAGGAAGTGTGAATCTACGGCGTGACCCAGGAGATTTGCCAAAGTCTATTCCTACACTGCAGACAAATACGCTAATGAGGGCGGTGTAGTTCGCGTTCCCGGAGAATCCAGCAGCTCTGTTCTGAATTTCTGAGAAGGTGCCTGGATGAAGGAGATCATACCAGAGGGAGCCTCCGATAAGGAGTAAACTGGTGCCGGAATAAAAGCGAAGGCTTGTCACAACTGGCTGGTTCAGTCCGATAGCTACGCTGAGTGCTGTAACGATGAAGCCATAAGACATAAGGAATATCCATTTGCCTCTCTCATCCCAGTAGGCACCTGGCTGTGACGATAGTAGTAGTGAGAGCGTGGCGAGTAAAAGGAATGCAATCAACGGGAGAGCGTTGGCTCGCCAGGGTTTCAGGGTCAGGCTAAGAGTTCTGGATTTTATGTGGTGAGCTGTAACATGAGCGATAAAGGGCATCGTCATCACGATACACAAGGTGGTGGGGCTTGTTGGCAGCAGTCCTAAATGTCCGAGTGCCTGGTCTGCGACACTAAAAAATGGAATGAGGGCAACTGCTCCATACAGTTTCCAAACAGAGCTAGACGAGGCGTGAAAGTATTCAGACATCGAAGGTATGGGAGGAGGAGAAAATATGGGACACAAACCAAACACACTAGGCGGAAGTGTCACCTCTAACAGCCTGTCGTCTCGTCGCACATGACGTCAATTATAGAGGTCGTATCAAAGACGATCGCGCGGTAGTACTCGTAGCGTTTCTTGAGCTCGAGACCCGTTCGTAGACATACCGATAACGATGAGGTGCTGGCAGGCTGTGTCGCTCCTTAATTCACGTCTTATGATAGAGAAGTCCTTGATAGCCTCCGAGCGCAAACAACGCACTACACGTAGCTTTATGTACGGGCTCTCATGGACCTATGCATCAGTCATGCTGCAGGGGATCGTGAAGCTTGGTGTTCTCATGCTGCTAGCAAGGCTTTTATCACCAAGGGAGTTTGGGCTCCTGGGCTATGCCTTGTTGTGTGCGAGCTTTATAGAACGGCTGGGGCAGGCCGGTGTGGGTGCGGCATTGGTACAAGTGCGTGCCTTTGATATCGACGCGGTACGTACGGCCCATATACCTGTCTCTTATACACATCTGACGCTGCCGACGATACTCCTTGTGTAGATC
>OMII01000250.1 GCA_900299055.1 Pseudomonadota bacterium
GTGTTTTCGCCATGACTAGTAAGCCTTGGTGTTTCTTTTGCCTTTACCTCAAGTGCCGCGGCTTTGGCTCTAGAGGCTCTCTGCTCGGCAAGCTTTACCACCGCAGCCTGCTTCGCCGCATCCTCGACGGCCTTGAAAGCTCTTACTAACGACTCTCGGATAGCCGGTGCATTTGCATTGATCGACTCCGCCGCTTTTCCGACCAATCGAGGAACGACGGTGCCGTTTGTGGAAGCGGGTGGAGTAGCTGCTTTTATCTGCGGTGGTTTCGCTGCCTCCGCGGCAGCCTTTACCTTGTGATCAAGCGCGCGGATATCTGACTCGCGCAACAGATAGACCTTGTCGCCCACTTGAACTTTCATCGCAGCCAAGGATGGATCCATATCGACAATGAGTGTCGTGCGACCCGCTCCATGGTGTTCAACTTTGAGGGCGTACGTGCCATCCTGTGTGATGGACTCTAGCTGGCTCTTACCACCTGGCTGCGTGTCGTAAATTCGGGTGAACGAGGTACCGGTACTGTACGCGCCATTCTTTCGAACGTAGCCGATACCGATTGAGTTCCCGTCGTTCGGTATCGTCGCGTGTAGCTCGCCATTTTTACCGCGCGAAAGCACTAATCCTTCGTTTGTTGTGTGCGTAACTCCCATCTTCTGCTCGGGAGAGGCTGTAAATGGAATCGCGGGTTTCGGAGTTTGTGGAGTCGTCACTGCAGGTGGCTGGGAGCCGCGCATCAACTCCGCCTGAACCTCGACACGCGGGACCGCCTGGCAATTGGTGTTGTACTGCTGAGGATTGTAGTGATGTTGATATGCGTGCCTACGCGCTTCACGATTGGCTGCGATTCTCTGTAGTAAATGGCACATAACAAACCTCTCTCCTAGATTTGTAAACCTTCATGAATCGTTATGGTCCTTCCGCGGCTGTGTGTGACATAGAGGATTCTCGCAGTCTCTTTTTGAGTTTCTTTCTACATATAAGCGATATAGAATAGAGAGCTATGTCCCTACGTTGGCTCTTCCTCGATCTAAACTCGTACTTTGCCTCTGTGGAGCAGGCGGAGGCGCCAGAGTTGCAGGGAAGACCGGTCGCTGTCGTCCCGATGATGGCGGATACGACGTGCTGTTTGGCTGCAAGTTATCCAGCAAAGCGCTATGGCGTTAAGACGGGGACCTCCATACGAGACGCCAAGCGACTCTGTCCGGGCATAGTATTTGTGAAGGCCGACCACCGGAAATATGTCCGCTATCATAAACGCGTTATTGAAACAGTAGATCAACATCTTCCGGTCAAGCGCGTCTTGTCTATCGACGAGATGGCGTGTGAGCTGATCGGTCGTGAGCGTGATGAAGCCTTCGTGCGACAGAAAGCAAGCGATATCAAACAGGCGCTCGCGTCTGGTATTAGTCCTGCGATGACGTGTTCAATTGGTGTGGCGCCTAACCGCTACCTCGCCAAAGTGGCGAGCGATATGCAAAAGCCCGATGGCCTCACAATCATTCATCAGCATGAGATCCTTGAGCGAATGTCTGGGCTTGAGCCGAGAGATTTTCCTGGGATTGGTCCTCGTATGGAAGTTCGCTTCCATGAACGGGGGTGCTTTACAGCCAGACAACTCTTTGCACTCACGCAGCAAGAGATGAGATCAATCTGGGGTGGTGTGGTAGGAGAGAGGTTTTTTCAACTCCTTCGGGGTGAAGATCTTCCCGAGAGTGAGAGTGAGCGCGGCTCAGTAAGTCACTCAAAAGTGTTGGCACCAGAACTCCGTAGCAAAGCCGCCGCATGGCCCATTGCCGTAAGGCTACTGACAAAAGCGTGTGTTCGCCTCAGAAGCGAGGGCTTTTACGCCAAAGATCTATGGCTGTCGGTAAAGTTTTTAGATCGCGATCCAGAGAAGCGCGCCTGGCATCAGCGGGCGAAATGTTTTGAGACGCAAGATAGCCTGAAATTAGTAGAGGAGCTTGAGCGAATGTGGCACGAGATGCCGCGTGGAACGATGCTCAAAGTGGGTGTAGCTCTGTCTGGGCTTGTTCCGGCACACCACCATCAACCTGCGCTCTTTGAGGATTCCAGGCGAGAGTCGTTGATGAGCACGCTAGATGCGGTTAATGGCAAGTTTCGTGATGGAGCGCTGTATGTAGCCGACGCGCATGCAGCCATAAAAACATCCACGAACGCAATTGCGTTTCAGCGTATACCGGGTGAGGACGAGTAGGGTGCTCAATGGCCCTTCCTCCGGGGCCCTTGCTTTCTGTAAGTGACGCTGCAACGCTTTGCGCTATCGTTCTTCTTTCATGGGGCCCGCTACATGAAACGTATTCATTTAGTGTTCGTTTGGCTGGCCGCACTGTTTATGGGCACAACAGCAGCTCGTGCTCATCCCCAAGACTTCGAGCAGTGGACGAATATCAACGCGCACGTATCGCTGACTGAGTCGAAGTCTTTTCAGGTGTATCTTGAAACGCAACCTCGTCTGGGAAACGACTGGCAGCGCAGCGCCACGGTCCAGAATCAGGCCGCACTCGTGTGTAATTTTAATAAGACCCTGGGCGTCTATGCGGGATACGCATGGACCCCAAGCTTCTACGACTCCCACTATCACCGAGACTATCGTGATGAGCAGCGGATTTGGCAGCAGGTGCTGTATCGACACGAGCTATTTGGGATCAAATGGCAGCATCGACTACGTCAGGAGCAGCGTATGATTATGCGCACCGATGATGTCTCAAATCGCACGCGCTATATGCTCAAGGGGAGCTATGGTCTCAGTGATGCAGGAGACTTTGGATTAACGGGCTACGACGAGTTCATGGTAACGCTAAACGATGTTAAAGGAGGACCATGGGACGGCTATGACCGGAATCGAATCTTCTTTGGTCCGTATTGGATAAAAGGCAGCGGCCGCTACGAAGTGGGGTATCTCGGAGAGCACCTAAAGCGTTTTGGAAGTGATGAACGTTGGGCACACGTCCTTGCCATTAACGCCATCTTCAACTTCTAGTTCATCAATAGATGCAGCGCGCGGGCACAAACTAGTCGCGCGCGAGTAAGCATAAAAAAAGCCGACCTTGAGGGCCGGCTCATCGCTTCATTGCACTAGCAGCAGGTACTA
>OMII01000251.1 GCA_900299055.1 Pseudomonadota bacterium
GCTTTGCGATTTTCTTTGATAGAGCTACCTCGGAAATTCGAATGTCTGAGATCTTAGTTGCTAAATTTGATTCCCATCCCTGAAACTTCGCTGCCTTTATGTGCACGAGAGACTCGTGGGTCAGAGCTACTCGTCGGTCTGATATCCTCGAAAGTTCCCGTCGAATTGTTGTCTGCCGCCGCGAGACGAATACCGAAGCGATGAGAAGCAGTAGGAGAGTTGAGCTGCCGATGAGGGCTGAGACACCAAGAAGGTAATACAGCAACGCGATCGCAACGAGGAGTTGTAGCGGATGATGCCAGGCTGAGTGCATAAAACCGGCGAATGTCGCGATTCGTAGCGTGTCCGTGCCGACGAGATTGACAATGAAGCCGCTCGAGACGTTTTGATGAGAGGAGCGCTCCTGATTGATCGCTTTGTCGTAAATCAGTGCGTTGAGCGCGCTTCGACATCGAACGCCAAAGATAGGTTGAATCCAAAACAGATGATGAACAAGAAATATCCCGACTACGGAGTTCACAAAAAGCAGGAGGGAGCTGACAAGCGCGTGATTGTGTTGGTCGATGATGGGCAAGAGTAGGCTGAAGCCGGGCTGGCCAGTGATCCGTGCGGGATTTGAGGTGTCCAGGCCGCGAATTACCTCACGCAGAAGCATCGGAGCTAGGAGGCTGCAGAGATTAGCCCCCAGTGACAGTGCAATAATAATCACCACGTCACGACTGAATGCTTGTGCGATAGCCAGTGGAAGGCGGAGCTTGCCATGGGGTCGCTTCTCGAGACTCCTTCTGACTCGTTCGGCATCGTGTGCCGCTGAGTAGTGAGCAGGAAGAGGGGCTAGTTGAGATAGATCGAGCCTCCCTTTTCTTGCGAGCATCACGAACGGTGCTACCCACGAAAAGGTGAGTCGCGATAGCGCGTTTACGTGAGGGGGTCTCGACATAGAAGAGTACCCTACCATATGCCGCATGGGGTCGCATCGTGGCTCCGTATGCCCTTCTCTGAGCGTGATCATAATCGACTAGTTGACGTAGCGTTATAAGCGAGGTGTATGTGTAAGTATCGAGGAGCTTCTTATGGCTACAACAGCACCAGCGAGCACTAGGGAGGAAAACTCTCTTCTAACGACAGTGATATCGGTAGTCGCCCTCGTGGCGGTCGTTGCGCTTGTCTACTTCATCGCACGAGGTAAAGGGCCGGCGATCGAGAAAGTGGCGCCGCAGCCCCCATCGGCTCCAGCAGCTCCGCAGTAGGGGAGTCTCTAGTGTGACGCAGTCGTCGGCTTAGCCGCGGGGCCTGCCGCCTGCGGGCTAGAGGACGCTTTGGCAGGTTGAGTCGCTGTGGGTGCTGGAGTTTTGTGCGCTGCGGTTGATGATCCGATGGATACGGAGATCCCTGGTTCTGCGCCCTTGGCTTCAGGCTCCTTCTTTGTGCGGCGAAATTCTGCTATCGCCTCCTGATCGAGATTTGAAGGCGTTGTCACAACCTCCTCCTTCACAGCGACCGGCGTTGTGGTGTGCTTGGGCTTAGCCGCAATTTTACGTCTTTGCGGTTTTACTGCCGGAGGCTCAATAAACACAGGGGCGATGACCCTGGTCTCCGTTGGATGTACAGGCCCGCCGAGGACTTCTCTACGCCCGAATACCTGGAACACTCCACCTTGACCCGCTACTAACGAAGAGACCTGTCGGTATGAGCTGCGGTCGAGTGCATAAGGCCCGCGGACGATCCATTCTTTAGTCCCTAATGAACGGTCGAATTGGGGAACAGCACTGTACATCTCTTGTCGGCCTGAGTAGAAGAGCTTCATCTCGCAGTCCGCAATGTCGCGACCGGATAGTTCAATTGCCTGGGGAGCTCCTTTCTCCTTGACGAAATTGTAGAGGTAGCGACTCTCCTCCATCTCGGAGGCCAGAAATATATTAGCTCCGACGAAAGGGTTGTCAGAGCTGACGGAGAGCAATCCTTGCTCCGAAAGGCTTGAGAATGTGGAAGGAGACCCCGTAGCACACCCAAGCGTTACGCATAGCGCTGCCGCCATCATCACATGCGATGACAACCAGCGACAATCAACCAGCCCGGAGAAGCTCCGCATACCACTGCCCTACAAAACTTACCCCTCTCTGGTGTTTGCCTCCGAGGCGCCCGCTAAGGAAGCGTCGAAATTATCTGCTTAAAGAGGGGCTAACGCCACCTTAGTAGACTCGCGTCTAGGGGGGTGTTCGTCAAGAGGGAATTAGCCTTAAGCTTAAGAACTTACTAGAGTTAGTGCCGCATGGCGCTTCAGTAGTCATAAAAGGAGTGTGCCGTCGCGGTGGGCCGATCTATGATAGGGAGTACTAGACGTGTGGGTAAGTAGGCAGTGAAGATAGTCTCACTAGAGCCGTTTATCACGGACATACTCGATTTTTGTGGCGCGGGCCCTCTCATCGTAGGGCACACTCATCGTTGCCAGCTGCTCGACTCTAGTCTGCAGCCTGCAGTCGTTACCACCGCAGACGAGACGCAGCTATCAGCGGCCAATCCCGACGATCATCGCATCGTCAGGGGATTAGCTAGTTCGCCTGTCGACGTGAAGAAGGTAGTCGCCTTAGCGCCTGACTTAATACTAACCCGCATGAGCGACTCGGATCGAATTACCTTCACTCCCTTTGCCGAGGAGTATTTCGAGGCTTGGGTAGGCAAGCGAGTTCTGATTAAGGATGTATCGATTATTTCCCTGGCCACGATGTACGAAGAGATTGAGGCGATAGGGGCCCGAGTTGGTAGGGGGCGTGAGACGCGCGAGCTTGCGGGACGAATTAAGGCTCAATTGATGGGGTGGGCTGATAGCTTCTTCGATCGGTCTCGGGGCAAGAAGGTCGTGCTGCTGTCGGGTGTTGAACCCCTTAAGACAGAGAGCTTGTGGTTTCCCAGTTTTGCCAAACTATTCTCCGCGCAGCTGTTCTCCCGAGATGTGAAGCAGCGCGAAAAGATACTCCAGTGGAGTGAGATACGAGATTTCAGACCGGATGTAGTACTCGTCGCTCCCCCCGAAGGTGGACTTTCGGCGTGTGTTAGATCCCTACAGGTCCTCGAGAAGTTAGATGGATGGGATGCTTTACCGGCCGTAAAGCGAGGAGATGTCGTTTTTTGCGACGGCGCGGCCTTATATCGGCCGGGGCCAAGGTTCCTGCGCGGTGCGGCAGTTTTTGTATCGGCCATTGCGGGGCTTGAAAGTGGATATATTACCCAGCGAGATGAGTTCTTTAAGCTACGCTACCTAGAGCTTCATAGACACCGATTCTTGTGATAGCCTCTCTCCTATGAGTTCAGACCAGTTACAGATACCGCAGGAGGGTTGGGTGCGTTGTGGAGACCGCTCGAACCCCGAGTTAGAGCTCAGTCTTGCGAAGGCTGTCGAGTCGTGGAAGCAAAGCGGCGTAATGCCGGACAATGAGCCAACGCGGGTTAGTGAAATCTCGACAGCTATCGCTCGCCAAAGCTTTAGCACCTCCCCGGAGCGACTCGAGATGCTCCGCTCGCTTTGTCAGATCTATTCGGCTGGAATTAGAGCCGGAAAGATTACATCCCATCGGCCGCTTGTAGGGCCAGCTATTGTGTTTTCCAAAAAGATACTGTTCCGTGCGGTGGCGGCGTTGCTAGGTCCCTCGTTTGAGAGACAGCGAGAGTTTAATGCGGGAGTCATTCGACTGCTTGGAGATCTGTGCAACGAGGATCGGCAACGCTAGGTTGATCTGTTGCCGTGAGCGGCAGATGAAGTATGGGCGGGCATAGAAGCTTGCTGAACTAAGACCGCTCAAATTGTGCCAAGAGCGCCTGTCGCTCCTCCGCCATTTTTCTGTAAAACAGCTCCTCTTTGCGGAGGATGTTAATAAACCTTGTGTGCTCTTCTACCCCTGAGCAGAGGTAGGTAAAACTACCTCCGCCCCGCAAGCGTCCCCATTGCTGAAGTGCGTCTATCAAAGATGCGGTGCCTCGTACAACGTACCCATGCCGTAAACCCTTAAAATCGATCCCTTCATTTCCCGCCGCTGTGCTTACGAGTACGTTCGCACGACCTGACAGAAACTCCTCGAGATTCTCTTTTCGCGCTACTCGGGATACCCCTTTGTGAGTCCCAGATCCTAGACCCGTTAAGGTCACGGCCTTCCCAGCGCCAGGCTGGAGTCTGTGGTTAAGACGAGCTGCAATGAAGATCGCATGGGAGCGATCGCGTGTGTACACAATTGATTGCTCCCCCGGATGCCGATTTAAGATTTGGTCGAAGAGGAATGATTCCTTTGGGTGATCTTCATATTCTAAATGGACGAGATCTTCTAATAATCGCCGTAGCGTGGATTCGACGCGCTCATTGAACAGTGATCGCCGCTCTTTGTCTGAGAGTCTCTCCCAGTGAGCTCTTGAGAGACCAGACGAATTCTCCAAAGATTCGCGTCCCCACAGGCCGACAAAGCTTCCTCGTGCGAGGGCGTTGTACGCCTGACGTACCTCTCGTGATGAATATAACTCCCGTAAATACCGAGGCGCTGTTAAATCGATCCTTCCTCCGCTACCGCGGGCGCTTTTGGTTGGGAACTCACACTCATAACGCTTCTCAATGACCCGCAATAAAAATCCAGAGATTCCTTGATACGCCAACCACTGATAGAGCTCGCTTAGCTCCCCGATTGCATGGAGATTTTTTACAGCGGTCCATCGCTCTCCCTCATTATTCATCTGCCTGACGCGGGTTATGAGGCTGTCGAGTTGATAGCCGGAGGCAAACGAGAGCGTGGCTCCCCCCAACACCCTTCGGGTTTCTCTGAGAAGTGCGTCCTCCCCTTTATCGTTCAGGTAACGAAGAACTTCGGTGCGAAGTGAGACAAGCCGACGACTAAGGATCTCGATTGCTCCGATGATATCGGGGCCCAGGTTTATGTGACGGGAGTTCACGTGAACGTTGACCGGAAGACTGCGGAGCGGAAAAATAGTCTCGACTTTGAGCGTAGACTTAAGCTGATCAAGTTTAGCCCATGATTTGCCTGGTTCAATTTGGCCTGGCGTTGCCGACAGGAATAGGATCCGGGACCCGACCTGGTTGGCCGCATGAATAAGGGGAACGTAGGGATATTCGCCCGATGTATGGTGCCCTTCGTCGATGATCAACAGATCGCTTGCGCATAAAGAGAAGACACCGCGCTCGATATCGTTTCGTAGCACGTGGGGCAGTGCGGATATGAACTGGGGATTTTTGTCTCGATATATCACATCTCTCTTCGCCTGGCCCACGCTTCCGTCCAGCACAACCGGCTCAACGAAAAGCATTTCGCTGGCTCGTTTTGCTGTTTGTCTGCTGATCTCGATAGTCGGGGCAGCAAATATGACGCGAGCACCTCGGGAGCATGGTTGGCCGGCGCAGATAAGAGCCATCTCGGTCTTACCCGTGCCGGTTGGGGCTTGAAGCATCACATTATCTGGCCGATCCAGAAAAAAACGGCAGAATTCAATCTGTGGAGCACGGAATTGAAATGAGTGTAGCTTGAGCGCAGTAAGTGAATAGTGGTCGATGAAATCAGCCTTTGCCTTAAGGACGTCGGGCATATCTCGCGGCTCAAACGGGTCCTCCTCAAACGACTCGAGGTCAGGATAGAGATATTTTGTTATCAGTCGAAACTTCTCGTTGCGACTCCCCCTTTGGAGGTCAGATGGCCGCGGCATAGGTGGTCGAGAGCTTTTTTCCTGTGGTGCATCGGAGCCGCGGATAATGCTCGGTAGGCGAACTTCGTCTACTGGCGGCGGCTTCGGCTGCCGGTTCCGTGGAACAGAGGGCGACTCCGAGCCTGTAATCTGCAGGCCGTGAATACTTAGCTGTATGAGTTGCTTGTTCCGAGCAAAAAATGTTGTGGGCGTGGCGATAAGGTCACAGCGCACGCCCGAGCTTATATTTTGATGCCATTGTTCTGCGCCTATGAATGCGCGATGCGTTTTACCGCCTTGTTCGACAAGAAGTAGTCGCCGACCTGCTGACAGCTCCTGAATATCGACGACGTGGGCGTTGCGAAAAAGAAATCTCGGGGGCTCAAATCCTTGACCGAATGGTTCAAGTCTACGGTTGAGATTGCGCACGAGCGCGCCCGAAAGGTCGGTGAAGTTTAGGCTGGTGTCGGCTGTTATCGGAAGACTGGTTGGTGGATGCGGGTAGAGCTCGCGCACGACGGTCCCAAGAAGATTGGTGAACGACGAGAGCCCATCGGACCGGATCGTTATTCCAGCAGCGGCGCGGTGACCGCCTGCCTTAATAATCAGACCCGCCGAGTCTCGATTGCGGGCTTCCTTGAGAATGCGTTCAAGATCGTAGACATTGGCACCGGCACGCGCTGAACCAGAAAGTCCTCCATTGGTGGCACGGGCAAAGGCAAAAGACGGCCGTCCATACCGGAGAGCCAGGCCCTGGGCGGTAAGTCCGACCACTCCCTGATGAAATGAATCATGATATGCGACCAGAGCCGGTCCAAGTCCAGATCTCGAGAGGTCGCTCAATGCGGTCATAAACTGAGATGATTGAATCTCCTTTCTGAGCTCGTTGTCTCTCATCATCGCTGAACAGAGCGGATGAAGCTCGCTTTCGTCTTGGGCGAGGAGAAGTTGAACGGCTCTATCAGGATCTCCAAGTCTTCCTTGAGCGTTTATTGTAGGCGCAAGGTAGAAGGCAATGTCCGAACTGGAGAGTTCGGTTATCTCGATTCCATGTCGAAGTGCTAGATAGTTGATTCCTCGAATCGAGCCTCTACGGAGCGATTCAAGGCCAATTGCTGCGATTGCTCGGTTGGGTCCAACGAGCGGTACCATATCTGCGATGGTGCCGAGTGCCGCAAGGCCTGGCTCAGGCGGGGACAGGCCTAGCCTTTCGGAAAGGCGATGCGCTAGCAGAAATGATTCGAACGACGCGCATGGCTTATATTCCGCAAAGCCACAACCAGGCTGACAGGGATTGACAACGATGGCGTCGGGTAGAGTTGACCCTATCAGGTGATGATCGAAGATAATAACTCGAATGCCAGATTGACGGAGACGTTCTACTTCAGAATGGCTATTAGTACCCTGATCGAAGAGTACTACAGTCTTGCAACCGCCCTGGATTAGCTCTTCGGCGATGCGATGAGAGATGCCGTAGCCGTCTATTTCACGTTTGGGAATTCGCCACATATGGGGCGTGCCTGTTTTGATGAGCGTGTGGCAGAGCTGAACCACAGAGGTGATTCCGTCGACGTCGTAATCTCCAACGACACCGATCTTCTCGCCCACGCTGATCGACTCCACAATTGAGTTGACAGCGAGATCGAAGTTCTTCATTAGGGAGGGGTTTGGTAGCGCTATCTCACGAGGATTTGATAGCGACTGTAGAGTGGTTTCCGAAGAACCCCCGCGATTGGCCATAATCGTCGCTGCAAGTGTGGCAGAGCGAGAGCTGCCCAGGCTAAGTTCTCGTTTGATGTGTGAGATGGCAATCGGATCTACTTCAGCTTCGATGATAGCCCGTTCAATAGGCGGGGGCGCCGAGTCAATGGCGGGTGTCTGGGATGGTGGCGCAGTAAACGAGAAATATAGCTGATCGCTCATGCCACTAGCTCCTGCGCTCTGTCGAGTGCTTTCGGGCGCAAGGCTATCGGTGTAGGGGTTTTATAGCAAGTCGTGCTCTAGTAGGAGACGCTCGTCGTCGATCTGAAGGTCGATTTGAATGTACCGGCTCCTGTGAGGAGGATCTATTTCAGTATCAAACGAACCCTTGGTCGCCGATAGATGCCAAACTAGTCAGTGCTCAAGCGCATGAGACCAGCCCGGTGACCTGGCTATGCTTTCCTAATATGAGCCAGGACGGAGCCAGCGCTTACCGTGGTGCCTGCTGA
>OMII01000252.1 GCA_900299055.1 Pseudomonadota bacterium
AACACCTACCGCTCTTTGGCTTCTACCAGAGGCTTCTGAAGTGGTTGTTCCAAAATCTGGATGGAGAGGTGCCCTCATTCCCAGGAGTCGCGGTAACGTTGGTCGAGTAATCAGAGATAGAACCAGCGTGATCGTCTCACGCTGGTTAGCGATCGATTATCCGCGCTGATTGCCGCCACTGCCGCGGGTTCCACCGCCACTCCCCTGTCTGCCGTTATCACTCGGAGGGACGCAGCAGATGTATTGTGTTGGATCGTTTGGATTTGGGCAGCAGTCCTTCTGGGTGTCTCGACAGTTGCGGGGAGTGCCATCTCCGGCGCAGGCATCTTCAGGATCGGGGAATCGATAGCCCTCTGATGGCGGGTTTTGAAATACATAATCAGACCCTGGGGGCCCAACGTATGAGATCGGGTTTGGGTCGACAAACGAGATCGGGTTTGGGTCGATCGGCACTGGTGGTTGTGTCGTATTGTTATTGTTGTCGTTATTATTGTCGTTGTTGTTCTCTTGGTCTTCAACACGACTACGGATTTTACCTGTAGTCTCTACGAGCTGTTGTGCGTCGATTTCACTGCACACGACTAGCAACGATAGGAAAAAGAGTGAGCTGTTGGAAAGGTGGCGGCGCGGGGATCGTTGTGACATATCGGCATTCCTCTCGAAATGTCTTCTGTGCCACACCCCACCCAAATGTCGGCAGGGAACCAGAAATGCTTCAGTGTTTTTTTCGTTTTTTTGAGCAGCCACCCGCAGAGACGTATCAGTAACGAGACCTGAGAGACTTGCGCACTAGTCCGTTACGGGAAACCGCTAGGCGCCGGGGAAGGGGAGGTTAACCCTATGTCAGATTACTGCCAGCAGGTCGGTGTGCTGTTGGCGCAGATTTTGTCGATGTTTTTAGCCCCACCGGCGGCTGCTTCCCTGGTAGTTGTAGAATCTTGGCGGAGTGGTAGCAGAACGCTCTGGCGCAACCGATACGCTTACAGATAAGAGATTTGGATAGAGGTTTTCTCTAACTTCGCTGATGGCGCAGGCCCCTTACTGGGCTTGCATGATGCTTCCCAGAATAGCAGTTGCTCCGCATCGTGGTGACGTTTCCTGGTCGCAGGAGTTCTGATGGAATATGTAGTTTGTAAATGTGCAGGGCTCTCCCTCGCGACTGCCGATGCTGCTTATGTAGCCTGGAGCGGGCAGCTGGCAGGCTGAGGCGGTCGAGGAGAGACAGCTGACAGTTTTAACTCCCACGATGTCGTAATTGCACACCAGCCGTGTGCCGATGCGTGCAGTTAGACCAGATGCTGTGTGGATTTTACAGCATCCTGAAGCAGCGCTTGTTGTTTGGAGCTGGCTGTAGGCCTCCGAGGAGCTTGCAAGAAATATTGTTAGTAGTATCAGTATTATAGCGCCGCGGTTACTCATGAGACTCCTGCAGAAAGTGGCCCACCAGAGACGTCGACCACTTCCGCAAAAAACTTTAGAAAAAAGAACGAAGCGTGGGAGTGCCTGCGATCGTGCACCTCGGATACTCGCTACGTAATCGGCTCTAATTTTCGCTGGTGGGGTATCTTGCACAAGAAAAGTAATTGAGTTTGCAAGGGTTTAGGGTCTCGCATATACTTGAATAAATTGTTCAAGATTGATACCTTGCCGCCAACGCTGGAAAGCAGGGGTTTTGCCGAAACAATCTTTGCCTAAACAGGACTTAGTTCGTCAGACGCGGTAGTCTGTTCGCCGAGCAGATTTCACTGAAACAGCACACGATCGAAGGGCGTGAATCTTACTTATGAGCACAGAGATCTTAGACGAGTTCACCAGTCAGGATTACAAATACGGCTTCTACACAGACGTTGAAGCGGACTCTCTCCCGCCTGGACTGAGCAGAGAGACGATAGCGCTTATCTCCAAAAAGAAGAATGAGCCGCACTGGATGCTTGAGTGGCGCCTGAAGGCCTATGAACGGTTTCTTAAAATGAAGGAGCCTCATTGGGCGTTTGTAGAGTATCCGCCGGTCGACTATCAAAGCATTGTATACTACTCAGCGCCCAAGAAGGCCCAGGCCCTTAAGAGTTTGGATGAAGTGGACCCTGAGATTCTCAAGACGTACGAGAAGCTCGGAATCCCGCTGCATGAGCAGAAGGCTCTTGCAGGCGTGGCGGTCGATGCGGTGTTCGACTCGGTATCCGTCGTTACCACGTTCAAGAAACAGTTAGAGGAAGTTGGCGTCATCTTCTGCTCAATGTCAGAAGCCATTCAGAATCATCCTGAGCTCGTGCAGCGATATCTCGGCTCTGTAGTTCCTGCGTCCGATAATTTTTTCTCGGCGCTCAATTCGGCGGTATTTACAGATGGTTCGTTTTGCTACGTCCCAAAGGGTGTGCGATGTCCGCTTGAACTCTCAACGTACTTCCGAATCAACGCGGCCAAGACAGGACAGTTCGAACGAACGCTCATCGTCGCAGACGAGGGGAGTTATGTGAGCTACATGGAGGGTTGCACGGCTCCGATGCGAGACGAGAATCAACTCCACGCGGCGGTGGTAGAGCTCGTCGCGCTCGGTAACGCGCAGATCAAGTACTCAACGATCCAGAATTGGTACCCAGGAGACAAAGACGGCAAGGGCGGTATTTACAACTTTGTCACAAAGCGAGGGCTGTGCGCCGGCGAGAACGCTAAGATCTCGTGGACACAAGTTGAGACCGGTTCATCGATAACGTGGAAGTATCCGAGCTGTATTCTCAAGGGTGATAACTCGGTAGGTGAGTTTTACTCCGTGGCAATCACCAATAACAAACAGCAGGCCGATACCGGAACGAAGATGATCCACATCGGCAAGAACACGAAGAGCACGATCGTATCGAAGGGTATATCTGCAGGTCGTAGCCAGAACGCGTATCGTGGTCAGGTAAAGATTATGAAGAGCGCTGAAAACGCGCGTAACTTCTCACAGTGCGATTCGATGTTGATGGGCAATGAGTGCGGAGCGCATACCTTCCCCTATATCGAGGTGAAGAATCCAACTGCGACCGTTGAGCATGAAGCTTCAACGTCAAAGATTGGAGAAGATCAGATATTTTATTGTAACCAGCGTGGTATTTCCACCGAGGATGCCGTGTCGATGATCGTACACGGGTTCTGTAAGGAGGTTCTCGCTGAATTGCCGATGGAGTTCGCGGTAGAGGCTCGTCGGTTGCTGGAAATTAGTCTCGAAGGAAGTGTTGGATAAGGAAGTTGCTATGAGCTTACTAAAAATCACAGATTTGCGGGCGAAGATTGAGGGTGATGGAAGGGAGATTCTAAAAGGGATCAACCTCGAGATTAAAGCAGGAGAAGTTCACGCCATCATGGGTGTTAACGGTTCCGGCAAGAGCACGCTCGCAAATATCCTTGGCGGCAAGGAGGGATATGAGGTCACAAACGGCTCTATTCAGTTCGACGGAAAAGATCTGTTGGAGATGGATCCCGAGGTTCGCGCGCGTGAGGGTCTTTTCCTCGCGTTTCAATACCCAGTTGAGTTACCGGGCGTCCTGACGACGTACTTTCTTCGAACGGCGCTGAACTCGGTTCGTCAGCATCGCGGCCTGCCAGCTATGGCGGTTAGAGAGTTCGCAGCTTTTGTGAAAGAGAAGGCTAAACTCTTGGAGTTGAGCGATGAGCTTCTTCAGCGTGCAGTTAACGAGGGATTCTCGGGTGGTGAGAAGAAGCGAAACGAGGTCTTCCAAATGGCAGTCTTGGAGCCCAAGCTGGCGATTCTCGATGAGACAGATTCTGGCCTGGACATTGACGCGCTCAAAACAGTTGCGCAGGGTGTAAACCGTCTTCGCTCGTCTGAGCGCGGAATGCTTGTCATCACGCACTATCAGCGCCTCTTGAACTACATCGTGCCTGACGTCGTCCACGTCATGGTCGATGGACGAATTGTTCAGTCGGGTGGAAAAGAGCTCGCGCTTGAGCTTGAGTCGCGCGGATACGCGGATTTCAAAGAGTCTGTTTCAGCGTAAGCGGGGTTCCATGAGTGCAGCGGCGAAAATTCAGGCGACCCCAGTTTCCACACCTTCATGGGTGGAGCGAGCGTTACAGGCGGCTACAGCATCGCACAGCACGCTCGCATCGGCGTCTCTAGCAAAGCTCATAACAGAGGCTCGAGGAGTCTGGGGGAAGCTTTCATTTCCTTCCCAAAAACTCGAGGATTGGAAGTACACAAATCCAGATTCGATTGTGCAGGGCCCATATGAGTTTGCGATGGGTGGCGATGCTTCGTCGGTCGCGAGAGAGCTCCTCGAGCGGGCACGCGTTTCAAACTTGGGAGCGTGCTGCGAGGTCGTGTTTGTAGACGGATCATACTGCGCGGAGCTGTCTCGTATCGAGCCTGCCACTGGAGTGAGCGTGACGCGGGCCTCTGAAACGACTTCATCAATTGGATCGCTTGGGCTTCATAAGGAAGAGTCCTTTGCAGCGTTGGCTACGGCATTATTTTCGGACTGTGTCTCCATCACCGTGAAGAAGGGTAGTCTTGTTGCGGCGCCGATACACGTGGTGCATATAACTACCTCGATCTCTGCGGGGCGTGTGTCGACACCTCGTCTTCGAATCGATGCCGAGGAATCCTCGCAGGTGACCGTTGTTGAGTCCCACGTCGGAGCTCAGGGCACGCGTTACCTCTCGTTGCCTGTTGGTGAAGTGGTTGCGGCGCAGAGCGCAGTCGTCGATTATTATCGAATCCAGCTAGAGTCAGAGGCTGCAAGCCACGTGTCTGGTCTCTCCGTTGAGCAACATCGAGATGCGGTGGTCCGTGCACACATTTTCTCGTTTGGCGGAGCGCTCGTGAGAAATAACGCGCATATGGTCCTGAATGGAGCAGGAGCCCAGTCAGTCATCAATGGCCTCTCCTTGCTTTCGGATAGTCAGCACGTCGATAACACAACTACTATCCACCATTGCGAGCCAAATACAGAGAGCCGCGAGCACTTCAAGGGTGTCTACGCGAAAGAGAGTAGGGGTGTTTTCTCTGGAACGATTGTGGTCGACAAGATCGCTCAGAAGACGAATGCGTTCCAATCGAATCAGGCGCTTTTACTTTCGTCGAACGCGAGCATTGACTCTCGACCGCAGCTTAAGATCTGGGCAGACGATGTAAAGTGCACACATGGTGCGACAGTTGGCCAACTTGATGCCGACGCCATGTTTTACTTGCAGTCGAGAGGAATTAGTCGCCAGGATGCCAGAGCCTTTTTGGTTCACGCATTCGCGAGTGAGGTATTAACCTCCGTTCAATGCGGTCCAGTGAAGGAGTTCGTCGAGGCGGTAGTATCTGAGCGACTTGCGTCGCAGGTCTGATACTCATCGTAGACGACGGTTCAGCTACTAGACGCCTGCCGGGGAACAATGCTCGTCATTTCAAGTAGTTACGCGGCCTCGTTTTTTTAGAACACCTCAAGGTTTCATTCACGCAGGTAGCGATGGTGTGTACGTGGCAGGCCGCCTGGGGGGGCAAGCTGAGGTCTGGTATTTGCGACGCGATCGTTTGCTCATAACTTCATTTTTTGGTAGGGTTCGCCCTCATGTATGGGGTGATCGCCTAGCTGGTCATCACCCCGAGGTTACTAGTTCTCTCTTACTGCTCGTTGAGAGGCGGCTACTCCCCGCAGCTCACGTGGGTCGCTCCTTGAAGTTCTTCGAGGGCCCCAGCGCAGGCTTCTTTTGAGTTGAACCTGTTGATTTAAGTAGGGATTTAAGATGAATGATAAGGTAGCTGATGCTTCGTCGGAATCGATTGTTTCGCGCAGCGCAGGGTACTTTACAGAGAGCGTAGAAGAGCTCAAAAAGGTCAGCTCGCCCACTCGTCAAGAGACGATGCGAATGACTGGAGTTGTTCTTGTGATCATCGTGTTTATCTCGATGTGTCTCTTCGTAATGGATCTTACGTTCAACTGGCTGATGGGAAAAATGATTGGCTAATCAGTCGATATCGGTTGTTTGAGAGAAAATTAGTATGGAATCAACGAGCAGCACAGAACAGAAGATGAATTGGTACGTGGTGCAGGCTTACGCGGGCTTTGAGTCAAAAGCGAAGCAGGCTCTCGAGGAGCGCATCCGTCTCAATAATCTCACGCATCTCTTCGGAGAGGTTCACGTTCCGCAGGAGACTGTTGTCGAGCTAGTGAAGGGTCAGAAGAAGACCTCCACTCGAAAGTTCTTCCCGGGCTACATCCTTGTTCAGATGGTGATGAATGAGGAGACGTGGCACTTAGTAAAGGAAACGCCGAAAATCAACGGTTTTGTAGGGGACGCGACAAGTCCGCAACCAATTACCGAGGAAGAGGTTCAGCGTATCTTCAATCAAGTTGAAGAGGGTGCCGCCTCGCCACGAGCGAAGATGAACTTCGAGCAGGGTGATGCCGTTAAGGTCATTGATGGTCCGTTCGCGGAGTTCAATGGCACGACCGAAGAAGTGCGTCCGGAGAAGGGGAAGGTCAAGGTGCTGATCAGTATCTTCGGTCGAGCTACCCCGGTCGAGCTCGATTTCATGCAAGTGGAGAAGTGTTAAGTTTAACGTGATAGCGGCGTGAATATTGTGAGCTCGCTGGCTCGCTAAAGAGGTTCACGACACAGATTTTTGATGTAAGAGGTGTTCAGATGGCAAAGGAGATTAACGCGATAATCAAGCTTCAGGTAACAGGTGGTCAGGCTAACCCAGCTCCTCCTATCGGTCCGGTGCTCGGTCAGCACGGCGTGAACATTATGGAGTTCTGTAAGCAGTTCAACGCCAAGACCCAGAAGCAGCAGGGTGAGGTAGTTCCCGTAATTATAACGGTTTACAAGGACCGCTCCTTCACCTTTGAGATGAAGGTAGCGCCAGTTTCCTACCTCATTAAGAAGGCTATCAAGCTGGATAAGGGCTCCTCGGTTCCGAATAAGGATAAGGTGGGTAGGATTACCAAGGCTCAGTGCTACGAGATCGCCCGTCAAAAGATGGCTGACCTTAACTGCTACGACGAGGATGCGGCCTTCCGTATGGTGGCTGGTACGGCTCGAAGCATGGGGGTGGATGTCATCTAATTAGCCCTGGAGATATTGACTTTTTGGGGGTTAATCCCTACGCTGCCGAGTCCCTATCAGGTCTCGGTGTCAAGATGGATTTAGGGTCCATGGGCTATGCAAACGGTCTAGACCGATGCAGGCAGTAGTGAGGATAGACGTCCTAAAAAGACGGTAGGATAAAAGTTTTAATATTCATTCGAAGTTAGATTATGGCTCGCAAGAAAGAAGGTAAGCGAATCACAGCGCAGCGCGGCAAGGTTCAGGCCGAGAAGCTTTACACCTTGGAAGAGGGTTGTTCAGTGGTCGCGAGCACGGCGTCGGCAAAGTTCGACGAGACAGTAGAGGTGGCGGTGCGTTTGGGCGTAGACCCGAAGAAGGCTGACCAGAACGTGCGTGGTTCTATTTCGTTGCCGCACGGCCTTGGCAAGACGGTCCGAGTAGCCGTTTTTGCTAAGGGTGATAAGGCGCAGGAGGCTACAGCAGCCGGTGCGGATATCGTAGGTGGGGATGACCTCGTAGAGAAGATCAAGGGTGGATTCTTTGACTTTGACAGCGTTATTGCCACTCCAGACATGATGGCTCAGGTGGGTAAGGTAGGTAAGCTGCTCGGCCCCCGTGGTCTTATGCCGTCGCCGAAGATTGGAACGGTTACTTTTGATGTTGCTGATACGGTGAAGTCCGTAAAGGCAGGCCGAGCTGAGTACCGAGTTGATAAGGCGGGCATCGTTCATGCTGCTATCGGCAAGGCATCGTTTGGTGGACAGAAGATCTATGAGAACGCTCAGGCGTTGTTTCAGGCTCTAAACCGTGCCAAGCCATCGTCGAGCAAGGGAGTGTACCTCCAGAGCGCGTCGATGTCATTGACGATGGGTCCGGGTGTGGCGCTCGATATATCGCCGCTGAGAGGATAAATAGGAAGTTTAAGAACTAAAGGTCTCGTAAGGAATCTGTAGTATGGAAAGGTCAGAGAAGCAAGCTGAGTTGGGAGTCTTGGTGGACAAGTTCACCAAAGCCCAGGTGGCTGTTTGCGTCGACTACCGTGGTCTCACGGTAGCAAAGATATCCGAGCTTCGCCGTGAGTTGCGACAGTCGGGTTCGGAAGGACGAGTGGTTAGAAACACACTAGCCCGGTTGGCGGTCAACAAGATCGCTACGGATCGTGGTAGCTCCCAGAGTGAAGTTGAGAGATTTCTTGCCACTATCGTAGGGCCAACCCTCGTGGTTACCTGCGATAAGGATCCGATCGCGCCAACCAAAGTGTTGACGAAGTTCGCGAAAGCCAATGACAAGTTTCGAGTGAAAGGGTGTTGGTTAGATGGTGCTTATGTTGATCCGGCCGGGGTGACATCGTTATCGATGATGCCAGGGCGCGAGGAGACGTTCGCCATGTTGCTAAGGCTCATGATGGAGCCTGCTACGCGGATGGTTCGAGTAATGTCGGAGCCAAGCGCGCTAGTAGTACGTGCCATTGAGGCTTACCGTAAGAAGCTCGGAGGAGATTCGGCTGCCGCGTAGGGCGATGGTCGATGAGGAGTGAAGAACCGTTAATTTTAGATGTGTCGTTAGTAAAGGAGTAAAACCATGTCAGAAGCCTACACGTTCGAAGGCGTTGTGGATTACATCAAGGGTCTTTCCCTGATGGATGCTGCCAAGATGGTAAAGAAGCTGGAAGAGGAGCTTGGTGTTAGTGCCGCTGCTCCTGTTGCAATGGTAGCTGGCGGTGCTCCAGCTGCAGGCGGTGCTGCCGCTGCAGAGGAGAAGACCGAGTTCACCATCATGCTTGATGATGCTGGTGCGGAGAAAGTTAAGGTGATCAAGGTTGTTCGCGAGATCACTGGACTTGGCCTCAAGGAGGCTAAGGACCTCGTTGACGGTGCTCCGAAGCTCGTTAAGGAGGGTGTTGCTAAGGCTGAGGCTGAGGACTTCGTTAAGAAGCTCAAGGAAGCCGGCGCTAAGGCATCCCTCAAGTAGTTTCAGCTACTTCCCTAGGGTTCTGAGGTCGTCTGTCGTTGGCGCACGTCGCGGTAGATGGCCTCAGGTCGATTACCATTAGGGGTGGGGACAGGGGTATTCCCTTAGTCCTCGAATTGGCTTATCATCCTGCCTCGCTGGTGCAACCCAGCGTAGCAAGGTGAGTATCGTTAGGTAGTTACGCGGCTTTTAGCCCTTGTAGATTCGTTGTTGATCGGTCGCCCGGAATGAGCTCAGGGCGTCAGTGTGCATCGAGTCCGGCTAGTCGCTAGTGCTGCCGTTTATGTATCGGTTCTCTGTGGAACGCAGCGGAACAGCGCGAGCTGCTCCGCAGAAGGGCACGGAGGGTCGTTACGGACGCAAGAGCTCATCGAGTCTCGTAAGAGGCTGGTGAGCTTTTGCTGTTAGAGTCACTTACGTATGACATCGAAAATCAAGACCAACCTCCGCCTCCGCAAAAGTTACTCAAAAATCAATGAAATTGCCGAGATTCCAAATCTGATTGGTATCCAGAAGAGCTCGTACGAGCGCTTTCTCCAGGCGAATGTAGACCCCGATAAGCGAGAAGACATCGGTCTTCAGAAGGTCTTCAAGTCGGTATTCCCGATCCGTGATTACAACAACACGGCCTCGCTAGAGTTTGTATCCTACAACCTCGGTACTCCCAAGGACGACATGGACGAGTGCCGCGATCGTGGAATGACGTGGGCAGCGCCTCTGCGTGTGACGATCCAGTTGGTTCTCTGGGACGTGAATCCTGAGACCGGTGCTCGCCACCTCAGCGCCCTCAAAGAGGACGTGGTTTACTTCGGAGAGATCCCGCTCATGACTGAGCGTGGAACGTTTGTGATCAATGGCACTGAGCGTGTCATCGTGAGCCAGCTTCACCGCTCACCTGGTGTGTTCTTCGATCATGACGATGGAAAAAGCCACGTTTCCGGAAAGCTCTTGTACTCCTCTCGTATCATCCCGTACCGCGGTTCATGGATCGATTTCGAGTTTGATGTAAAGGATATCTTGCATGTACGAATTGATCGTCGGCGTAAGCTCAACGCGACGGTACTGCTCCGTGCTCTCGGAATGTCTGCCGATGATATCGTTGCTTCGTACTACAAGACCGATACGTTAATTTTCGGCAAGCGTGGGCTCGTTACCAAGGAATTTAAAGCTGACCAGTTGGATGGTCAGAAGTCGTTCCGCGAGATCAAGGGCGCTGGAAAGACCCTCGTTAAGCAGGGTGGAAAGTTCAACAAGGCAGTAATCAGACGATTACGCGAGGCTGGTATCGAGGAGATCGAGATAGCCCCTGAATCTGTTGCGGGAATGATTGCCGCAGAGACGGTAATTCAGGCTACGGATAATGTTGTTAACGGGAAGACAGGTGAGGTAATCGCCGAGAAAGGTGAAGTCCTGGTCGGATGGGACATCATTCGAGAGCGCGTTGGCTCTGTCGTTCTTGAGGTTGATGAGAAGGAAGCGAAGAATATCTGCGCGCAGTTCCAGATCATCGTTAACGCTGGTCAGGAATTGACCAACGATAAGGTGAACTCCAAGGGAGAGATCGTCGAGAAGGGTACGATTACGGCTCAACGTGAGTTGGGTCTAGACCGTATCCGCGTTCTCTATGTAGACGATAACCACATCGGTGATTCACTCTGGAAGACTCTCGTTTCGGATAAGATGGCGGGTGACAACACGCTCTTCTCGAGACTCTCGGGTCGTCCGACGATCGACAGCTTAGTGGAGATTTACCGACGCTTGCGTCCTGGTGATCCTCCTCGCCCAGAGACAGCTCAGGCGACGTTTAAGAATTTGTTCTTCAACGGCGATCGCTACGACCTTTCCGATATCGGTCGCTACAAACTGAACCACAAACTTTATATCTCGCAGGGCCGTGAAGCTCCTCCGACGGATCAAGGCGTTCTCTCGCCTGACGACATCAAGGAGACCGTTCGTTACCTTGTGGAGCTTCGCAACTCGACTGACGCTGCGCGGTACTCGATTGATGATATCGATCATCTCGGAAATCGGCGCGTGCGAGCGGTTGGTGAGTTGATCGAGAATCAGTACCGCATCGGTTTAGTTCGTATGGAGCGAGCGGTTCGCGAGCGAATGGGAATGCAGGACATCGATACGCTCGTTCCGCAGGATCTCATCAACTACAAGCCAGTAGCCGCGGTAGTAAAGGAGTTCTTTGGCTCGTCACAGCTTTCGCAGTTCATGGATCAGACCAACCCGCTTTCAGAGATCACGCACAAGCGTCGTCTCTCAGCGCTTGGGCCAGGCGGATTGACACGAGACAGAGCTGGATTCGAGGTTCGTGACGTTAACCCAACTCACTACGGTCGTATCTGTCCGATTGAGACGCCAGAGGGACCAAACATCGGTCTTATCGCGTCGCTCGCTGTATATGCGCGTGTTAATGAGTTTGGTTTTATCGAGACTCCATACCGCGTAGTTGATAACAGTCACCGGGTAACGGAAGACGTTGTGTATCTGTCTGCTCTGGAGGAAGAGCGGGAGACGATAGCACCAGCCAGTATTGGTATGGACAAGAAGGGTAACGTTACAGAGGCGGCTGTGCCGGTTCGTCGTAACGGAGAGTACCTCTTGGTACCACCTCAGGAAGTATCGAAACTTGATGTATCGCCGAAGCAGATCGTTTCCGTTGCCGCATCGCTCATTCCGTTCCTAGAGAACGATGACGCGAACCGCGCGTTGATGGGTTCGAATATGCAACGACAAGCGGTACCGTGTCTGCTTGCGCAAGCGCCACTCGTCGGAACTGGAATGGAGCACATCGTTGCTCGTGATTCTGGTGCGACGATCGTTGCTAAGCGCGCTGGTTCGGTCATGTCGGTTGAGTCCGAGCGTATCGTGATGAAGGCTGATACGGTGACCGACGATCCATTGGATACGGGTGTAGATATTTACAAGCTTATTAAGTATCGCCGCTCGAACCAGAATACCTGCATGACGCAGCGTCCTATCGTTCGTGTAGGCGAGAAGGTAAAAGCAAACGAGGTCATTGCCGACGGTCCGAGTACAGATATGGCTGAGCTCGCGCTCGGTCAGAACTGCCTCGTAGCGTTCATGCCGTGGAATGGGTACAACTTCGAGGACTCCGTCCTGATCAGTGAGAACCTGGTGAAGAATGATGTCTTCACGTCCGTTCACATTGAGGAGTTCGAGTGTATCGCTCGTGACACTAAGCTCGGCAAGGAAGAGATCACTCGAGACATTCCTAACGTAGGAGAGGAGGCTCTCAAGAATCTTGATGAGTCTGGAATTATCCGTATCGGAGCAGAGGTTAGCCCTGGAGATATTCTCGTAGGTAAGATCACTCCGAAGAGCGAGACGCAGCTTAGCCCAGAAGAGAAGCTCCTCCGAGCGATCTTCGGTGAGAAAGCTGGAGAGGTTCGTGATAGCAGCTTGAAGCTCCCACCAGGAGTGGAGGGAACGGTTATCTCGGCACAAGTTTTCTCTCGTAAGGGAACCGACAAGGATGAGCGCACGATTGAGCTTGAGAAGCGAGAGATCGCTCGTCTGGAGCAGGATCAGCGCGATGAAATAAACATCCTCAAGGATGCAGCCCTCAAGGGAATCGTGCAGGCACTAAAGGGTCGCACGACGACAGCTCGTCTCGTTGATGATAAGCGTAATGAGCTTATTGCAAAGGGTGTCGATCTCACTTCAGAGATTGTGAACGGGGTTCCGTTTGAGTATCTCCGCGATATCCAAGTAGGCGATGAGGCGGTTCAGGAGCAGATCAACAAGGTGGTCATGAGCACCGGCCAGTTGATCAACAACAAGCGCGCTCACCTCAATGAGAAGATTAAGCGTCTCAAGGAGGGTGACGAGCTGGCACCTGGCATCATCAAGATGGTGAAGGTCTTCGTTGCTAGCAAGCGTAAGATCCAGGTGGGCGATAAGGTCGCCGGTCGACACGGTAACAAGGGAGTGTTGTCGCGAGTTCTTCCGCAGGAAGATATGCCATACCTCGCCGATGGAACGCCGGTCGACATGGTTCTCAATCCGCTCGGAGTTCCGAGCCGAATGAACGTCGGGCAGATTTTGGAAACCCACTTAGGCTGGGCTTCATACCTGCTCGGACGACGCATTCGTGAGCTGGTCGAGTCGATTATTGACCCGCTAACAAGCGTTGATCGCATCGAGACGACTCCGGAGATCAAGAAGAACACGGTGAAGGAGATCCGCAACGTACTGTTGACTGCATACAAGGGAAGTTCGCATGCAACCTTCGTAGAGGGTCTGTCAGATGACGAGCTGCTTGGTTTGGCGGTTCGAGAGATGAAGGGAATCCGATTGGCGACGCCGGTATTCGACGCCGCTCGAGAGACGGATATCCAGGAGCTCTTGAAGTTCGTTGGGGCCTCCGAGGAAGGTAAGACACAGCTATACGATGGTCGAACCGGAGAGCCTTTCGCTGAGAAGGGAACTGTGGGTGTCATGTATATGCTGAAGCTCGACCACTTGGTCGACGACAAGATCCACGCACGTTCCATCGGGCCATACTCGCTCGTTACCCAGCAGCCGTTGGGTGGAAAGGCGCAGTTCGGAGGTCAGCGACTCGGAGAGATGGAAGTGTGGGCGCTTGAGGCTTACGGAGCCGCGTACTCACTTCAGGAGTTCCTCACGGTGAAGTCAGATGACGTCGCTGGAAGAACTCGTATGTACGAGTCGATAGTGAAGGGCGAACACGTTCTTGAGCCAGGCTTGCCTGAGTCGTTCAACGTAATGATGAAGGAGCTTCAATCACTCTGTCTTGATGTTGAGTTGGTAGAGGAGCAGTCGGCAGAAGCCGCAGCTGACGTACCAGCGTCGGAGACATCAACCGGAGAGGGAACAACGCTTGCCGCCGTCTAAGGA
>OMII01000253.1 GCA_900299055.1 Pseudomonadota bacterium
CTTTCTGTCTATAAGCGAGAAATCTCCCGCGTCTAGAGGGATAGCGATGTGAGCGAGTCGACGGAAAAGTCGGTAGAATAGCTTGTACGCATAGGCCATCAAAAATGACGCCTCTCGCTGGATTCGTCTGCCGTAGACGACATCAAAACCTTCTTTGTGCCACTTTTCGAAAAATTGCGGAATTAATTCAGGTGGATCCTGTAGATCGCCATCCATGAGGACGACCGCATTGCCCGTGGCTATGTTCATACCACTCAGAAAAGCGCTTTGTGAACCGAAGTTTCTGGAGTGCTCGATGACAAGGACACGAGAGTCTTTGGCTGCGATCTCGCCTGCGATCTCTCGGGTGTTATCAGGACTCGCGTCATTAACGAAAATGATCTCGTATTCTACGCGCATCGATTGAAATGTTTTTGTTAAACGCTCGTACATATAGGGGATCGCCTGAGCATCTTTATAGCAGGCTATGATCGCCGAAATTCTGACAGGAGACATGACATCCACTGGCAGGTACACAGAAGGAGATTCCGGATGCGTCGCAAACCAGTCGGCCGTTCGCCGCAGTCCTTCCTTAAAGCTGGTAGTCGCCTCCCATCCCAGAGTTGTCTTTGCGTACGACGGATCGCCATACCAATCTTTGAGATCCCATGCGCGATTCGTCATGGACCCCCATGAAGGGTCTCCTGAGAGGGAAAAGAGCTCTTTGGAGGCCGCCGCGACCTCACGGATAGTGGTGCGGGTCCCAGACGCTATATTGATAGACTGACCGGGGGCTTCCTTCACACCTCGCAGGGCAGCCAGTAGTGTGGCTCGTACAATGTCCTCCACGTACACGAAGTCTCGTGAAATCTCGGGGTCGACAAGCGGGGGATATTTTCCCGCGCTGCCCTTCTGCACCAGCACAGGAATTAGTCGATCGCTCTCCTCCCAGGGGCCATATGCTGAATAGAGCCTAAGATTTACTATGGGTAGTTTCCGCTGCTGGCCCCAGTATTTAATCATATACGCAGCGGCCACTTTGCTTACCGAGTAGTGGCTGTTGGGTCGAAGCTCCCAATTCTCGGCCGAGCCTGAACAGTTCAAGCCGTATTCAGATTGAGAGCCTGCGTGAACTAATGCCGCCACTCCAATCTCCTCAGCAGCGCTCAGCACGTTCAACAGTCCTATGACATTTGTATGGTAGATGAGCTCCGCATCAGACTGCTTGGAGTACGCGCCGTAGGCGGCAAAGTACAGCACGGTCTTAAATTTAAACATCCTAAAGAGCTCTTTGACCTCTGCAGCGCTATTAATATCACAGCGAACTATACGTTGCTGCGGAAGGTCCACCAGCCTCCATGGACGGTAGGATTGATGTGTGATGGCGTGGATATCTTCTCGTTCGGCGCAGAGGGTATGGGCTAAGTTTGCCCCAATAAAGCCCCCGGCGCCAAAGATAGCTACAGGCCCCTCTAGCTCACGGACAAGCTCTGATATTTGGCGAGTATCGATTGTCGTAGCGGTCATCGTTCAAGAAGCTCCGAAACGGACTGTAGCAGGTGCCCGCCTCGGAGACCACTCTCTTGCTGATGCCATCCTTGTGACCCATACGACTCAGACGGATACCCTTGCGCATGGAGTGTGACTAGCTCAATAGGTCTAGCGAGTCGGCGCATCAGCAGAGGAGCGATGTTTTCCGCGAGGCCACCTGAGAGATAGTGTTCCTCTAGGGTAAGCAGCTTGCCTGTTCGCTGCACGGCCGAAATGAGCTCCTCAGGAAGTTCGCGAACGGGGAACTCCCCGATAGTCCACAGCTCTACAGCATCTGCGGGTAGCTCAGGTAGCAGGTTAATAATGTTTTCAATGACGGGTCCCATGGCAACCACAACCACTGAGGACCCCTGACAAATTTGGCGAACACCTGACCACGATGAAGCTGATGTGACGCTACCGTAATCTGGCGCCGCTTTGCCCAATCTTAGGTAGGTGGGGCCAGGGTGTGAGAGCATGGACTCTACGCATAATTCCACGTCGCGAGAAAACGAGGGGACGAATATTCGCATATGTGGGAGTGTCCGCATAACACCTACGTCTTCAAGCGCATGGTGTGTCGCTCCCATGATTCCATATCCATAGCCGCCGCCGTTGCCAACGATCTTAACGGGAAGGTTGTGAAAGCAGATATCGTTTCGAATCTGCTCGAACGGGCGCAGGGTTGCAAATGGGGCGATGCTATAAACGAGCGGCGTGAATCCCCGAGCCGCCAACCCTGCCGCAATAGAGACCATATTCTGTTCTGCCACGCCGGCGTTTATAAAGCGGTCACCCAAACGATCGCGAATCGCTTCTAGAGCCATGAAGCCGAGATCGCCCGACACGAATACCAGGTTTTTATCAGAGGCGGCGATCTTGAGAATTGATTCGGCGAACTCTACCCTCATTTTTAGTCCTCGGTGGGGGTGCTCGTGATCTCGCAGAACTTGATCACTCCGTTATATGTATCTTGGTTCATGGGAAGGTAGTGGCAGGCAACCGTATCC
>OMII01000254.1 GCA_900299055.1 Pseudomonadota bacterium
AGTACAACGTTATAACCGTTTCGGGTGGAGGCTCGTTCGCTTCGCTCAAACCGGGCGAGCGATTTCTGCTTCCACACGGCATTAAAAATTTCTCCGTCCAGCGGCGATACCGACACTACACACGCTCATATGCCGTAAACTGCCCACCACTCGGAGATCACGGCATATCGATGCGGCTCATTGATATTCACGTGAATCGAATGCCCGGTGGCTGCAAAACAGTTGAGGCGTCGAAGGAATAACAGTGGAATGTCTGGGCTGTTTATCCTTCTCGATATGGCCCGCTCACTCAGGGGGATTCCAAAGGATAGGAAAACCAATCGCTTTTTAGTAAGTAGTTGACGTGCGGTAGCGGGCCGATACTTGTCCAGTCGACAAGGGTCAAGCGAGGGTCGGCATCCTCGGTTTGTGCACCTAAGTAACCCCGAACCGGAGAGACTAAGTACGGGCGGCCTTACGAGCCAATGTGCGAGGCAGAAAGTCGGAAAGTCATGGCTGACACGATTTTTCTCTTCTCTTCATACGGCTTCTATTTGATAGTTTCCCCATGAGACAGAACGTCGTCGTCATGATGATCTTTACTTTCTTCGTGGGGATCGTCTCGCTATTCCCGGCTCTCTTCGCACCCATGGCGCTTGATAGCCCTGAAAGCGCTAAAAATCCGCTCGTCTATGTGTGTGCTTTCTCCGTCTTTTGCTTCCCGTTCATCTGCCTCGGCACAGCTTTGAGGAGTTGGTATCTGCTGTGGCGCGGCGAGGAGAAGCTGGCCAAAAAGGCATTGGTAACACCAGTCATAAATGTTGTGGTGATCGTTTCCTCTCTTGTTCTGGGAGCACTTTACGACCTCGCGTCCTGAGTACCCAGGCTACTCTAACTTCTTAATAATCTCCGGCGCTCCAGAATCAGCTCGATTCGTATAAAAATTCCCCCCACCACTGGAACACCCTACCTATTTCCACAACTTTTCGTGCTGCTCTCTGAAAAGTGCTTTTTGGTGCAGGGCTACTTTTGTGTCCTTAAGGAACACCTACTTGCGAGTAAAGTGCTGCCCATGTTCTTGCCCCCGCACTACTTCTGCGCATGTAGCGACTTATCACTCTTGTGCGAGGCTTATGATTTCAGTTTTCAGTCTGAAGCTTGACGCTACGGCTGACAAGCCGGTTGCTTGTCCACCGTAGATCCGAAGGAGCGTAGGTGGAAGTCTCCTCGCTTTCGTTTCTCAAGTCTCCGTTGATATTCATCTCTTCCCTGAAATTCACCGATAGCCCCGGGGCTTTTCGTCTCTCATTCGAGTGAGTACTCGACGCTATTATTTCACGGCCCTCAGAGCGGAGCGTAACACATCGAGTAACGCTATGCTTCTTTAGTCAGATGTATTGGTTATAGCGGTAGAACTTGTGAGTATATTGCTTTGTCAAAAAAACTGGGCTGTAAGCTTGATGGGGCTCGCGTATCTTCGGCATAAGTAGATTCCTTTGCCAGCTAGAAGAAGTAGAACAAAGGAGCGCGGGGTGAGGTTGTGAGCAAACACAGTCGTCATACATTGATGATAGCACTCCTTGGTATGTATGAGGGATACCTAATTGATAGAGGCTCTTCTCCGACACTAGGACCACCGAACAATCGAGTGCGAAACCAGAAGAAAATCCATCAAAGAGCGCGGGCGTATGGCTCATACAAGCCACTGGAATCGGGTCCGAAGATGCACGCAGCTGCCGTGAGCCACACATCGCGAAAGATTGGCATCTAGAGGATACCAAGCGGCAGTATCGTCCAGCGTACACCGCTCTCGTCTTCTGCTCAGTGATTTGAAAATCCTGCAAAGGCTTCATACACGCAACAGTGCTATGAAAATCACCACGCCCTGCATCTCCTGCTCATAGACAGGAGAGAAGTACCCTACTACAGAGAAACGCACCTAATGCCTGCAGTCCAGCAATGCCCACAGCAAATAAAAGTGGGGATGACTATGAGCGTTGGTGTCGTTCATAGTCATCCCCTAAAAACTTGGCTGTTACCAGCCAAGTGCTTGGGGAGTTGGGGAATATCGATAGGTTCTCACATCCTCCCCGCACTCTCTACAAAAAGAGAACTCGTCTCATCATGGCCACCCGCGTGGAACAAATTTCATGACAGCTGCAGAATTTCTTCTCTATGGATTGCCAGATTTAGTCGCATAACGGGGCTCTAACGGCCGCAAATCCGATATGCTCCTTAAACCAGTCTCGAACGTTTTGGGGGACGTCAGGAGTTGGGACGGAGTGGAGATCCGAGACACGAAGCGTGAATTGATACGGTTCGTCGCTTTCTGAATACTTCTCAATCGCCTTCATGAGGTGATGCTCGAGGGTATTATTAATCTTTTGCAACACGTCTATTGCTTGATTGTCGGGATTATTAAGCGAATCCAGAGCACATACGACAAACGCCAGGTAGCAAGGATCCGAGAGAATCGGCGCTGGTCCCCATGGCTCTGGGTGGTCGACGGCCGCAGTCTCAAGTGGCTTTAAGTCTAGGGGTCCCCACTTGATTGCCATCTCGCCGTTTTCCCACATAATGCCACGCAAGGTGAAACCAAACTGCTGCATACGCGGATGATCGTCTGGCAACGACAGCAGCTGCTCAACCTCGATTCTCGCCACTAGAGGTATTTCACCGCGATCGAGTCCCGCCCGGAGCGCCTCTCTTGCTGCTCGCAGTATCGGCTCCACCGGCCGGTTATGATCAGCTCCTATTTCTTGCCAAGCGCGCCAATCATAGGGAACCATCGCCAGGTATTCCGACGCCATGGAAAATATATTATCCCTCGTACTAAAATCGAAGTTTGCTATCTTTGGCAGTAAAACCGCCGCAAGCCTTGACTCATGGATCAAGTCAAAAAAATACATATGATCAAAAGCATCGTGGGCACTCAGCGACAACTTGCTTCCATCACTAAGCGGTCTCCGATCGACAGACACAGCGAACAGCTTCTCAAGTTTTAAAGATTCAGCGTGCGGGCATGAATCGTTGCCAAGCATACCTGGCAATACTCGCTCGAGGACCTCTCTCTTGACGGTTATAGAAATGCCTCGATCTAAAACGTGCTCGACATTAAACACATCACCGAGATCAATGTGAGGATCAAATATTCCATCACCCATCTCTCTCACCTCGTTCCGGCTCCGTTGATGAGCTCTTTGCGTGGTCGCTAGTTGATTTCGAAGAATAACAGCGCGGCTAGGTCGCGCGTCCTGAATGATCGCATATGCCTGGTCTAGTCTGTCCTGAGTAACGTCCTGCAGAGGCCGCCTGAAACAGCGACCGAATGACGTAAGCGATGGCGAGCACTCTGCGGTTATAATTAACCCGGCAACAAGGTTCACAATGACTGGATCCTTAATTTCAGGGAAAAGCTTTGCCACGAGGGATGCTACGCGTGAGGACTCAAAACAGAAGGCGTGAACCGGGTGAACTTCTAGTTGATAGTTTGCCGCCCGATCGGCCTCCAGTTTGGTTCTCCCCGTTAAAATACTCTCCTCGAAAAATCTCTGGGGGTATTGATGTCGAAGAATTGGCTTTCCCGGCGTGATATCATGGAGGCTGTTTGGGTCAATCGACAACGTAAACACGCCTGGCAGTCCGTCGAGTGCTGGAGCTAACGCTCCAGCATCCAGCAGACGATCTCTGTAGTCGTGCTCTGGTGCGGGCGAAGCCGACACCACAAAGTCGGTTCGTAGTGTACTAGCCGGTTGGGGTGGTTTGGTGTGGGTCAGTTTTGATGACTCTTCGTCTCGTCCTGGCTGAGTGGGATCCATAGTGCGCGCTTTTTAGATACTCACAAATGAGGATATGGGATCGTCGGCAAAAATCGTGCCCCAGCCTCGACAGCTTCGTTGCATACAGATCCGAACACTTGGGTTGAAATTGCCATAGTTGTCATAGATATAGCCTATGAGCTTCGCCCTCTTAGGCAGTTTTTAGGTGACTTATTACCTCCAGGACTCGAATGTTTACGACGTTCTTTGGGTCAATTTTATAGACTTCATCGATGATACGAAGCAGCTCCTGATATGACGCAACATCACACCCTATTTCACACTCCCACGCTCCGATGCAATTAACCAGAAACGTAATTTGAGGGATACGCTCGCAGAGCTGCGCAATGCCTTTCCGGATCGCTTTGTGGTTATTCGCGATTGAAATCAGCAGTCGGTATTCTCTCACTCCAAAGTAATGTGCGCTCACCCACTGATAATAGCCTCCGATAATCTTCGTATCTTCGAGACGCTGGATCCGTCTCGACAGGGTTGCCAGCGGAATATCAAGTTCCTTTGATAACGACCGAACGGAGTCAAACGATCCCGTGGATAACCTCTGGATAATTACCAGATCAGTATCATCGTACTCTTGCTGAGTTCTCGGAAACGAATACACAAGCTCTGGCGTTGGACGTTTGCCTAGATAGCGACGTCCGAGCGCAGTAAAGTGTATGCGCACAGAGAGGTCTTTCCGACTTATACTTACGTCTACTTGCGATAAAAGCTCATCAATTGTCAGGGCTACGTCGATGGGCTGTTTACCAAAGAGCGCGAGAGCAAATTGGTACTCGCCTATGAACGACGCCATCCAAAACACCTTGGGATTTTTTGGGAACTGCTCTATTGCACTCCATGTGTCAGACGTTGCGCTACCACTCGATTGCATGAAAAACGTGTAGTCAGTCAGGCCAAGCGCAAAAAGATTGATGAACGCTTTTTTCTGCCTGAGTACGCCACGCTCGTGGAGCCCCTCGATAATCTTGCGAACATGAGCCTCTTTGTAATTAAGCTGTCGTGCTATTTCAGTAGCCGATAAGTTGGCGTTGTATTCGAGGGTGCGTACAACTTGGATTTCATCTTCTCGCATAATACTCATACGCGCCTAGAGCTCCCGCTCCGTGCCCATCTAGCGGGCACACCTGTTCTCGTAACGAGACGAGAACGACACAACTGCTTTGAGCGTAACTCATGTCGCGATCGCTAACCAAGTGCCGCGGGCTTTGCTTTTGTCCCCATTTCGATAAACGCCCTAATATTGAGCCCCTATCGGCATTGCTGGTGCAAAATGTGCCGAATGCGGCCACACACTGCAATTTTACGACATTCTCGAGATGTTCGATATCTATAAGGATCTTTTTGATACTCCGCATACGTTCGTCTACTATCGACACAGATGAACCTCACGAATCGGCCATGAGGCAGAGAGAAATGAATCGGAAGAATGGGCTAAACATTCGAAGGCGTGTCGATACATCAGCTACTAACTTTCTGCGGCACTTGTGTTGCGCTCCGGAAACTCCCGCACAAGGACCTCCTCTGATAGCGTGCGCGCCCTCCTCAGCAAGTCTCTACGGCGCTGTACGTGCGCCACGAGCGCCAGCGGTATTGTACCTTGCAGCACTAGCAGAGGCCGCGTAACTACGATGTGAAAGACCAATTGGGGGCCATTTCCAACAACCACCTCGCACACCGCCACCTGTCCTCGATGTGTCCGGCCATGTGCTGACGTTTGAGTCGCCGCTTGAGTCGAGAGCGCCGTTTCCGTGATACCGCCCATCATATGATCTACCGGTTGTATTACCTACAGTTACAATCTGCTCCCACAAGTTTCCTGTGAGATCAGCGACCCCGTAGTATCCAAACCCACCCGAGATACGGGTGGTATCCCCATATGCCACACTGCCTACACGCATTGGGCCCTGAACACCTGCGTTGTCATTAGCGACGCAGTTGGCTGCGTTGCCGGGGGCCTCAGTCGGAAGCCCTGCGTTCGTGATCGAGGTGGCTGCCGTCTGTGACCAGTGCCCCCAGGCGAATTCATGGTTGACTGCTCGCTGAAGCCCGCGACCTGCTCGCTCATACTCGAGCTCGCTTATGGGCCTTAGACCGGACCAATCAAGGTAGGCAGCCTGATCCGCCCATGAGAGATAGTTCATCGCAACATACTCATACGTTGCCCCTCCTCCCTGATCCGGGAGTGTTGCATCCCCAGAGCCACTCCAACTGACGTTGTTGCGTAAGCTTAGATTATCCGAGTTTTTCCCAGAACTATCGGTGATATCGCGGGCGCTCTGCTGCGTTGCAGTAAGAGTATTGAAAAAAGCTACCCACTGTCCCTGCGAGACCTCACCCTTCATCATGTATGAGGCTTTGTAGCCCTTGGGGAAAGCAGCGGGAATGGTAAATGCCGCCCCAGTTGCATCGTCGTCCGGGCTATCATCCGTAACGTAATAGTACTCAGCCGCTTTTTCAGCCAGACCCGTACCCGTACCGGCTGAATTAGTAACGGATATCGCGTTCTCACTTCCGATCCACCACGGATCATTATCGCTGCTTCCCTGCTTAAAGCTTGCCGTTGAGTTCGCATTATCCCCCGCAAAAAACCCACCCTGCGGGATGTACACCATCTCGATCGCAAAGACCCTAATCTCAACGGTCTCACTCCCTGTAACTCCATCTTGAGAGTAGTTCCACGAGAGACTTACGTTATTGGCAGTGAATGTTCCTCCTCCATCTGCACTGCGGTAGATGAAGACTCCCACTACGGGGTTTGTAGATATATTGAACGCAGATGAAGTGTCTACTACTCCGGTAGTAAGCGTTGCTCCAGAGGGAACAGAGTGTCCTGTGTTGTTAAGACTTGCGTGCTTCCAGTTGCCAAGAGTGCCGCCTGTAGTCGTGCGATACTTTACAAACACCCATGCTGCATCCCAGTTACCGATAACAGTAGCGTGACGCC
>OMII01000255.1 GCA_900299055.1 Pseudomonadota bacterium
ACGGCGACCACCGAGATCTACACAAGGAGTATCGTCGGCAGCGTCAGATGTGTATAAGAGACAGGGCTAAGATCGACCGCGAACTAGCACTGTGGGCATACAAATCGATGACACTCGCTCGACTCATCGACGACAAAACGATCACTCTTTACAAGCAGAACAAATGCCACTTCCAGATTAGCTGCGCCGGACACGAAGGAATCCAAGTCGCAGCGGCTCACGCATTTCGACCAGGGCAGGATTGGTTTTACCCGTACTACAGAGATATGGGCCTGATGGTCGCTCTCGGTATGACCGCCGAGGACCTCCTGATGAATGCGATGAACAAACTCAATGACCCAGGTTCACATGGTCGTATGATGCCGATGCACTACGCCAGCATCCCGTTGCGCGTGCCGCCTCAAAGCTCGCCCACGGGCAGTCAGTTCTTGCAAGCAGTTGGCTGCGCTCTTGGAGCGCGCATGAAAGGCCTAGACGAAGTTGTATACGTATCAGCTGGTGAAGGAACCTGCTCACAGGGAGATTTCCATGAAGCGCTAAACTGGGCGTCACGTGACAAGCTGCCCGTCGTATTCGTGATCGAGAATAATAATTACGCGATCTCCGTTCATATCTCCGAGCAGCTAGCCGGTAAAAGTATCGCCAAAATTACCGCTAATTATGAAAATCTGGCGACCTGTGAGGTCGATGGCTCGGATCTATTCGCGTCGATTGAGGCGATGCGAATCGCTCATGAGCGCGCCCGTCGCGGTGACGGCCCATCGTTAGTCGAGGCTCATGTGCCCCGCCTTCAAAGTCACTCAATCTCGGATAACCACCTCAAGTACCGCTCGAAGGAAGACATCGAGCAGGAGGCAAAACGCTGTCCGATCAAACGAACACGAGATCTACTTATCGCTCACAAGATATGCGCAGAGAAGGAGATCGATGAGCTTAACGGTCTCCTGAAGAAGCTTGTTGATGACGCCTCTGAGTCGGCAGAACGAACACCTGATCCTGATCCCGCGACCGCTACCGAGCATACGTTCAAAAACCCGGCTCCATGGGCTGGCATTGAGGAGACCCCAGCGACCGGAGATGAGGTCTTTATAGTAGATGCAATTAATCACGCCCTTGATGAGGAGCTCGCTCGAGACCCGGCGATGTGCATCTTCGGCGAAGACGTCGCTCACGGAAAGGGCGGTGTGTTTACGGTCACCGCCGGTCTCACCGCAAAATATGGCACCGAGCGTGTCTTCAACAGCCAGTTGGCGGAGAGCTCGATTGTGGGAGTCGCGGTCGGTTTGGCAACGCGAGGCATGAAACCGGTCGCTGAAATTCAATTCGGTGATTACGTATGGACGGGAGCAAATCAGATCCGCAACGAACTCGCCATGCTCCATTACCGCTCGGCGGGTGACTTTTCGTGCCCCGCTGTCTTGCGAATCCCAGTTGGAGGCTACATTCGAGGAGGCGCCTACCATTCTCAAAATATCGAAGCAACCTTTGCCCACTTTCCTGGGCTTCACGTTGTGTATCCATCCAATGCCACAGACGCCAAGGGTCTGCTCAAGGCAGCAATTCGAGGAGACGATCCAGTTTTATTTCTGGAGCACAAAGGTCTCTACAGACAGGTCTACGCCAAGGGGCCAGAGGGAGATGCCAATCATCTTGTGCCGCTGGGGAGAGCCAAAACCGTGCGCGCAGGAAAGGATATCACGGTCGTGACGTGGGGTGCTCTCGTACACAAGAGTGTTCTTGCCGCTAACCAGCTTGAGAACGAAGGAGTTTCAGTTGAGGTCATCGACATCAGAACTATCGTACCACTCGACATAGAGCATATCTTTACAAGCGTTCGAAAGACTGGCCGCGTTCTCGTCGCACATGAGGATGTCTTGTTCGGTGGATTCGGAGGCGAGATCTCGGCGCAGATAGCTGAGGAATGCTTCACGTACCTGGACGCACCTGTGAAGCGAGTGGGCATGAAGTACGCCTCGGCTGTTCCGCACTCTCCTGTTTTGGAGGATGTCGTACTACCGCAAGAGAGCGATATCGCAACCGCACTTCTAGAGCTCGCCCGATTTTAGGGGCTACTTCTGGTTGAATTTAAGCTCAATGCGGCGATTCTTCGAGAGTGCTTCTTCAGTAACACCTGTTTCGATCGGCTGATGTTCTCCGTATCCGGTTGCTGCTAGCCGCTCTGCCGGGATTCCGGCCTCAATCAGGAACTTAACGACCGAGAGCGCTCGTGCGGTCGACAACTCCCAGTTTGATGGGAATTGTGGGGTGTTAATCGGCCGTTTGTCAGTGTGCCCTACCACCGTCAGAATCCAATTAACTTCCTTCGGAATCGACATCGACATCTCTTTAAGAGTATCAGCGATCTTAACGAGCTCCTGTTTTCCACCCTCTTGAAGGTCTGCTGATGCCGAGGGAAATAGAACCTCTGATTGGAATACGAATCTATCTCCTACTACTCGAATCTCTGGTCGATTACCCAGCGCCTTTTTGAGCTTCCCGAAAAATTCGGAGCGATAATCGGCGAGCTCCTCAACCTTCTTCAACATCGCTTTCTTGAGCTTTTGATCGAGATCTGTAATTTTTTTGTCTCGCTCTAGCAGTGTGCTCTTTGCTGACGCTAGGTCAGCGGTTAGAAGCGCCAGCTTTTTATTCATCTCCTCTATCTGCTTCGACAAGGCAGCTAGTTGAACGGTGAGTGAATCAACCTGCGTCTTTGATTTAGTTGCCTCGGCAGCCGCTGTATCTTTTTCAGCTCGCAGCGCCGCAAGAATGCCCTCCTTTTCCGACAACGCTTTGTCGCGGGCGGCAAGCACTACGTCGCGTTCTTTGATGAGTCGATCTTTATCGATCGTAGCTGCTCGCAGAAAGATCAACTCGTCATTATCTTTCTTTACGGAGGCCTCTAGCTCATCTTTCCTCGCTTTGAGCGCCTTTGAGGTAGTTTGTTCAAGGGTTAACCACTCCGACAACTGCCGCAACTTCGACGCAAGCTCACTTAAAGCCACATCTTTGCTGTTTATAGTGCTTGAGAGATAGAACTGCGCTGCCACCATTACCATTAACACGAGCGCAATCATCATCAACATCGAGGACAACGCATCAACGTAACCTGGCCAGACATCGAATTCACGGCGCTTAGCACGGCGAGATGAGTAGCTCATAGTTGCCCCTTCCCTTGCTTATCCGGCTAACAACTCTGTCTCACCAGGCTTTGGTCCCGCCAATAGCCGAGCGATAACCCGAAGCTCGCCTCGAAGTTCCTCAGTCTGAATCTCCGATGAAACGGCGAGATGGCGACCGAATTCTTTAACGCTGAGATCGATGCTACGCGCGTGCTGCTCAAGCGATCCAACACTCGCGCTGCTAATGATATCAGCGAGACGTCCGTATATCGGTGCTGCTTCCTGCTGAAATCCGACCATCTTCGACAATAGCGCGTGCTGCGATTTGAGATGATCATCAAGCGCGGCCAAGACCTCTTGCAGAGTGCGAGTCACAGCCTGCTCGGTAGCACGTTGCTCCATCTGCTGACGAAGCGTGCGTTGCAGCTTGTCCAACTGGTCGGCAAGACCAGTGACAACTGCGTCTTGATATCCTCCTCCCGTGGCCGACATAGGATACTTTAAGGTCGCATACTCACCGCCTGACGCTGGCTCAAACGGGGGCTCTTTTGAGCTAAGGATCTCCTCAAGCTCAGAGCAGAATAGATTCTGAGCTCGTCCTGCTTGGAGATCGATGAATCCGAGCACCATCGAACTCGCCAACCCAAAGAGCGACGCGCTGAAGGAAACCCCCATGCCCATAAGCGGCTTCTGTAGCCCACCCTTAAAGGTATCGAAGACCGATTTTACATCTCCCTCTCCCAAACTTAATCCGCCGATCACTGCCCCGATACCACCAACTGTTTGGAGTAGTCCCCAGAATGTACCGAGAAGACCAAGAAGAATAAGACTGTTCATGAAGTAACGTGTCACTTCTCGGCTATCATCGAGACGTCCAAACACCCCATCGAGCATCGCGCGAAGCGAAAGCGTCCCGCAGGTCGGCTGTGGGCTCGCACTACAGACTAATGACGTCAGCGGCTTCAAGAGGTATGGGACCGGCTGGTTAATCTGCGGTGAACGCATCCGCTCAGCCATCCATCGGGCGGATTGGTCAATGCGAAGAAGCTGTCGCACAGAGGCAGCCAATCCCATAACCAGGATCACGAGTATCAGAGAGTTAAAAATTGGATTAGACCGGAACGCCTGTTCGAGTCCATTGTGCAGCCATCCTGCTACTCCAAGACATAGCAGTGTAAATGCGACGACAGTGTAAAGTTCAAGTTTAGGACGAGTCATAAAACCTTTCCAGAATAACTGGCCAGAGCGAATGCGCTTCAGCATCGGCCGCTAGCCGTGGCTATACACCCTTATAAGATGCCGGACTGCCACCATTCGAGTGCAGAATTTGCCATAAACCGAACACGCCAAAGCACAGAAGTTCAAGGACTTAGGTGCAGCCTACCCGGTTCAAGCAACCGGACAGAGCCCTCCCAGCTAGCTGACAGCACGGCTGCATTGCCCAGCTCGGTTCGACCGTGGTCTAATCGGCGAGCTCACTACCCTACAGGAACGGGGACCGACCTATGGCAAAACTCTATTTTCGATACGGCACTGTCGGCAGCGCAAAAACTCTAAACCTGCTCGCAGTTGCCCACTCGTACAGCCAACAAGCAAAACGAGTTATCGTTATGAAGCCTGCGCTCGACGATCGCTTTGGCTACGGCGTCGTTAAATCTCGTGCAGGTCTTGAGCGCGAGGCGGATATCCTGCTTCATCCAACGACTCAACTGAATCAGACAGAGTTCTCAGGAGTTTCATGCATACTCGTGGATGAGGCTCAATTTTTAAGCCGCTCAGTCATTGATCAACTCCGATCGCTCGCCATCGATATCGATGTCCCTGTGATCTGCTACGGACTGCGGTCGGATTTCCGCACCGACCTCTTCGAGGGGGCGAGACGCCTTTTTGAGTTGGCCGATGAGATTACTGAGATCAAGACCACGTGCTTTTTCTGTAACCGCCGTGCCCTGTTCAACCTAAAACTCCTCGACGGCAAACCAACCATCGACGGCCCGTCAATTGAGCTGGGGGCAGAGGAGAAATACCTCCCTGCCTGTGCACGCTGCTACACAGAGAAGATACAGAACAAAGATTCTGTACGGTAAGGCAAAACAGCACCCCACGCAGTAAAACACCGTCACGGCTACACTATTTCGCTCTAATCACCTGCGCCGTGTCATCATACATACGTTACGGGTAGTCGTTGTGATAACGAACGATGGTGGTTGATCTTTCCCCTAAACCTGTAACAGTTTATAAAGTCGTTAGGTTTCATCTATTGTCGAGGAGTTCGGGAAAAATGAAAGTTGAGATGCTGATGCCGCAGATGGGTGAGTCGATTGCTGAGGCTACCATCGCTAAATGGCGCAAGAAGCCAGGCGAGTCCGTGCAGAAGGACGAGGTCATTCTTGAGATCTCAACTGACAAGGTTGACTCTGAGATCCCCGCACCTGCCGCAGGTGTCATAGCAGAGCTTCTGTTCAACGAAGGGGATGTTGTCCCCGTAAAAACAAAAATAGCGATCATCGATACGAACGGCGCCGGTGCGGCGACTTCAAACGGCGCTGCCGCGTCAGCCCCTGCAGCTAACGGTAGCGCTCCACACGTTGAAGCGGTTCCTGCTCCAGTTGCTGAGGCTGCACCCGTTAAGAAAGAGAGCAAGGAGGAGAGCGCAAGATACTATTCGCCTCTCGTAAAAAGCCTCGCGGAGACTCATGGAGTTTCTCTGACTGAGCTCGACTCCCTCTCCGGCTCAGGACAAGGTGGTCGTGTAACAAAGGAAGACTTCCTCAAATACGTAGAATCGCGCGGCAGCAAGTCGACTCCGGCACCAAGTCCCGCACCAAGCGCGCCTGCCGCTCGACCAGCGCAGACTCCGCCGACACCATCGGTCGAATGGGGTGCTGACGGAACGCGCGTCGTGATGATGGATACGATGCGCCAGGCAATCGCCGACCACATGGTCAAATCAAAACACACATCTCCACACGTGTACTCGATTCAAGAAGTAGATGTTACCAACATCGCCAACTGGCGCGCGAAGCACAAAGGAGCGTTCGAGAAGAGTGAGGGCTTTAGCCTAAGCTTTACCCCGTTCTTCCTCGAGGCAACAACTAAGGCGCTTGAAGCATTTCCATACGTAAACTGCTCGCTTGATGGCAAGAAGATCGTCCTCAAGAAGCACGTCAACCTCGGTTGCGCGGTAGCGCTGGGCAACACTGGACTGATCGTTCCTGTTATCAAAAAGGCAGAGGAGAAGAACCTCGTTGGTATCGCTCGCTCACTGAATGACCTCGCACAACGAGCTCGCAACAAGAAACTCGTGCCAGACGACGTAGCTGGCGGCACCTTCACAGTGACCAATCCGGGCGTGTTCGGTACAATTATCGGAACTCCGATAATCAATCAGCCGCAGGTGGCAATTCTTTGCTTAGGAGCGATAAAGAAGCGCCCGGTGGTAATCGACGACATGATCGCGATTCGTCAGATCTGTTACCTCACCCTCTCATACGATCATCGGATCGTTGACGGCTCGCTAGGCGGGCAGTTCCTCGCGTTCATCCGAGATTACCTCGAGAACTGGGACATGAACCGATCGCTGTAAAGCGTTTCGGAGAAGCCGCATGCGGGTTATCGGCGGAACTGCCAAAGGTCGAGCGCTGAAAGCGGTGCCAGGCGATTCCACTCGCCCGATACTCGATCGCGTAAAGACTCCGCTGTTTGATATGCTGCGGCCAGAGCTCCCGGGTATGCGAATACTCGATGTATTTGGGGGCACAGGGGCTGTGGGTATTGAGGCACTCAGCCAGGGCGCCGAGCACTGTGTGTTTCTAGACACAAACACTCGTGCCGTCGAGACAATCAAAGCCAACCTCGACGCTACTGACCTCTCAGCTCGAGCCGAGGTTCGACATACCGACGCCTTCGTGTATCTCAAGAATGCGACGAAGTCGTTTGACTTACTATACGTCGCTCCGCCGCAGTATGAAGGGATTTGGATAGAGGCGATGCGAACGATCGCTGAGCGCCCACATCTTCTAACATCAAGAGGTATGGTGATCGTTCAGATCGACCCGAAAGAATACGAGCCTCTTAACCTCCATACACTCACCGAGACCAAGCAACGCCGATATGGGAATACCGTCCTGGTTTTTTACAGGCTTGCCGACGTGACCGCTACAGTGAAACAAAACCCCTGACTTAAGGGGCTGGGCCTCTGCTGTAAAGGTAGTCGACTACGAGTAATTCCTGAGACCCGTCACGTACGTACACTACAACACTTTTTGTGACATGGAGCTTTGATCACAAGGAAGTCAGGCCCCCTTTGCCTCTACGATCAGCGGCTACGCCGCAAGAGACTTCGACGCAGCATCCTTACCCCGCTTTATCGATGCTCGACTCCGGTCCACGACATGATAGGTATTGTCTGTGTTATTGTAGGCCTCGGTGACCGTGACAACCTCGTCACCCTCCGTAATCGAGTACTGCCTGGTCGCCGCCATATCACCCCCATTCGAACGCTCTTCCTTGGCCGCCTTTGCTTCAGAAGCTATCTTCTCTTTGGCTACTTCAGCACTGATTGTGCCCTCCGCGACTCGAAGCTCAGGGGCACCGACTGCATCACCTACACCTCCGCGGAGCTTGATCTGACGGAATCGCCTGAATGCATCATCGATTCCCTCTCGTACGACCTTGTGCACCGCCTTATCGATTCCTTCCTTCGCACCACTCCAGCCAGCATCAACAAACTCGTCTACTAATTCATCCTTGCTCTTTCCAAGCTGCTCGGCTCGCTTCCCAACTGACTCTGATAGCTCCTTCGCCCACGGCTCATCGAGTTGCCCTCGCAAAATCTTCTGAGACTGCTCCTTGTAGGCGAGCTCCATATCTTCTTTGAGGAGATCAGAAAAGTGCTTTGATATACCCGCAGTCAGTTCCTCTTTAATTGCATCATCAGACTTACCTTTCATAAGCGCGGCTCGGGCCTTCTTGGCCATCGCTACGCCTTCTTTCTGGCTTATTCCGAGAGCCTCTGCCAGTTCCGCGCCTGCTTTACCGACCTTCTTATCGCGAACCGAGTTCAACAAGTCGAGGGCGGTATCGCTGATGTGACCATCGAGCTTGAGCGCTTTCAGGTACTTCTCGACGGCCGCGCCCGTTACCTCACTGTGAATTGATTTGACATTCTCATGGGTGAGGGCCTCGAAGCCCTCCTTCTTCACCAACTCATGCATCGCCTTATGCGAGGCGGTCGAGGCCTCTCGAGCTAGCCCCTGATGGAGATGCGTCATCGCCTTTCGCCCTACGAGATCGGCTATTTCGGCCTTGGACGCCTTAGCGCCCAACTGCTCTACAGCCTCCTTCCGTAATTGCGAAATGACTGCCTTGCCTCCTGCTTCTTTCGAGAGCGCGTCTAGAGCCTCTTTTGCGAACTTCTTCTCTACCTGCTTGGCGACATTCTTAGCGCCTTCTTGGAAGAACTCCTTCGCTGCGACATTTAAGACCTGCTTGGCGCCAACCTTCAGCGCCGTGCGTCCCGTCAGAACAGCCGCGATGGTCGGAGCAGCAGCACCTGCAGTAGCAACGGTGGCCGCAATCGATCCCATCGACAACGCCGCAAACGCTCCGTGCATAGTCGCCTGGAGCAGGTGCGCTTTCGCCGCCGCCATGTCACCTCGACCATACGCCGCGAGTCCGTGGAAGCCGTGCTTAACCGCCAAACACAGGTCAGTTACGCCCGTCACTTCGCCGAGGCACTTCAATCCTCCAACTACACACTGAGCAGCTCCACCGAGATTGTTGCTTACATTCGAGAATGCCTCTCCTAATGTTGCCTGGCCCATCGCGACACGCGCTAGGTCAGCCGCGAATTGCGGACCGGTCATCGCTAGTTTATAGGCTCCCGTCAAAATATCTGTAAGACCGATCGAATTGGAGAGGTCGACGACAAATCCTCCAACTGCCTTCATTCCCGTCCAAACCGCGCTTCCAGCCGCGGAGAGGTGCGCTCCCGCAGCGGCGAACTCTGTAGAAACCTGCTGGCTCAGTTGCGACCACGACATCTGGCCAACGAGAACTTTGCCAAGTCCAAGCGCTGCGTTCCCTGTGGCATAAAGTCCTTTTCCGATACCAGTGCCGACATCGGCCAAGACATTACCCGCGGCCTTAAGAGCATCAAGTCCCTTCTCACCGATCCAGGTAACGGCATTACCTGCTTTTTCGACCGTCCAACTGTAGGCTGCCTTCGCTCCTTCAGCTATGTTCGTCGCTACGTCCACAGCGTCCTGCACAGCAGCAGCAGGGTCAGCGGCTACTTTGGCTCCGTATTTGACGCTCGCAGAAATCGCCTGAGTTCCTTTACGCACAAAGAAGCTTCCGACATCCCAGCCTAATCGAAAGAGCCCTTTACCCGCGTCCATAGTTCCTTGTGCCGCGCTCGCAAACCATCCGCGTTCAGCAGGCTGCGGAGCTGGTGCGGCGGGTGCAGGTTGGGCCGCTAGACGCGCATTAGCATACGCTTGCGTGGTTTCTCGGCGCTGCTGCTCAAGCTCGAACTGTTTCACAGCTTCCTGAGACGGACGCTCCTGAGCGGGCGCGCGCATCGTCGGAGGAGTCGACGGCGCAAGATTTTGCGTGTTCATCTCCGGGGCTCTTCGCTCAAGCTGTTCGCGCGTTACTTTGCGTCCCTGAGCGGTCATCGTCTCGTGAAAGTCCTCCTGCGTGCGAGTATCGGTGACTGCTCGAGCGATCTGTTGACGAATCTGCGCAGCACCGTCCAGCTTCGATTCAGCACCAGTTAGACCCTCCGGACGCGCGTGGGGATCTATTGTAGGAGTCGGCTGTGGAGTCCTATTACGTGAAAGCTCTAGTGTCATAAGCTAACGAGTCCAATAACGCGAACAAACCCTTACCATTGGCAGGGAACCCTTCTGGGGGTTATCTAGTAATGGATATGAGGCTTTGACGGCGCCGCGTCACATAAGGAGCAGAATCCTCTGGGGAGCCATGACACGACACGGCCTAAGCCTACCTAACTAGCTAATTTCTAACGATTTAGCTTGCTTGATCAGATGCGCAGAGAGACCTGCTGCCAGCACGGTAGCTATGAGATGTCTCCGACGCGGAACACCATGTCGGTGACGACATCGCCTGGCTTTAAATAGTGAGAGAGCTTTTGAAGAAGCATCGGCTTCATAAAGGTAAGCTCTTGCGCCCATACCGAATGGAGCGTGTTCACGACCAAGGTTTTGTTTCTGATGCAATCTGGTTTTGTGACCTCGGCAAGTCGGGAACCGACGATTGAGTGCCAATGCAAAATGAACTCATAGCGCTCCACTCGCTTATCCATACCTCGATGCGAGAGAACCTTCGAGAGAATTGACTTCACTGTTGTAAGATCGGTAACCACTCCAGCCACTCGTTTTCGCCGCGGCTGCCACGAGTTTGCCCTGCGATATCCATCATTGTTGCTCGCTGGGTTTTTAGCGCTATCGCTTGCAGAACTTCGCGAATCGGGCGCTGACGCAGGGTTCGACGAATCCGTCAAAACTGCGCCATTTCCGATCAACTTACCGATTTTCTGCACTTCCCTTGTCCTTCTTTTCGAAGATTACAACCT
>OMII01000256.1 GCA_900299055.1 Pseudomonadota bacterium
GGCACTACGTTCATGACGTAGTAGCCGGCGGGCTGCTAGCCGCGGGGACGGCAGAGCTGGAAATGGTGAATTGTCGAGGCTTGATGCTCTTTCCGATTATTGAACCACACACTCAAGCAGTCGCGTTGCAGGCTGTTTTTAGCTGGTGAATGCAGTTTCGCTCGATGCCGAGGCTATTCATGAACCCGACCGAGCTTCTGTTCTGGTTCTCTCCTGATGTCAGGATCCTTATCAAAAAAGTGCAGATAAGGGAGCTCGCTAAAGATCCGCCGTGTTGACAAAGTAGCCTGACCACATGGGCAAAATCACCACTACGGCATCCCACCTCGAGTTTTTTTGCGCTTTCGGCCTCCTTAGTCGCTCATAATCTCAGCAAGGAGGTAATATTTACATACTTTCAAGCTCGCGACGTTTTTGTGAAGCTATAATTCAAGAGCCCGCCACCCTGCACATGGTGTTGAGGTCGTATTGGGGAGTTTCATGTGGCTGAGTCGCGAAAGAGAAGTAGTGAAGTTTATCTAGGAATTATCATCTCATTTCTCTCAGCATTCATCACACTGATCTTTGTCGATCAGGTGGTGTTTAGATACCTGAATACCCTAAGCAAGCCGATTGAATCTGTCGATATGGTTCCCGGAGCTGAGCGACTGACCTTCAACACCTACCATCCAATCCTTGGGTACAATGGTGTACCAAATATCAGCAAGAAGTTCACAGACAGTGTCGTCACTCACAACTCTCTGGGCAACCGAGGGCGTGATCTAGACTGCGCGGTATCAAACCATGTGGCGCCAATAGTGGTAAGCGGGGATTCGCAAGCCTGGGGATATGGGGTTGGAGATGAGGAAACGATACCCGCCTCTCTAGAGCGACAAGAACTCGCGCACACAGGAAGAGATGTTCCTGTTCTTAATTTTGGTACCAGTGGATACGGTCCGGACCAAAGTCTACTGAAATACTTGCTGTATGGTCGGATATGCAAACCGAGGCTGGTTATTTTCATTCTTTTTGCCGGGAACGATTTTGATGAGGTAGTAGGAACTACCGCATGGGGCGCAGAGAAGCCGCGAATGATCATACATCACGGAAATTTATGCCTTACTAACATACCACCTCGTCGAGCTAAGGGTTGGCCATACGGCGACGCGAGAACGAGACTGCTGGATACTCTACCGTGGTTAGACAAATCAGTTGCTCTCGGTGGTTACTCATTTCGCTTTCGTGATTCTCAAATTTTAGAGTTCTTATCTCGTAGAGAGTTCTTGTCATCGTGGGGAGATAGTCACCAGGAAATACGACGGATTGTAGGTGGCGACTTAATTGCCGACTCTTTCCCCTGTTTTAAAGAGACGGTCACGCCAGCCGACATCACGGAGCAAAGTGGCGTAGTCCTGGTAAGTGAGATACTCGAGCATTTCAAGCGCATAGTTGAGGCTGATGGTGGTCAATTTAGGGTGCTGATAGTGCCGCCTATGAATGAGTCGCATGACAAAAATCTCGCGGCGCCGCGCCAGGCGATCAGAGAGATACTGAGGCGGCAGGAAACTCGCTTTACCGACCTCGGTGATAGTGAGGGCATCGCCGAGGAGCTTGCTCTCAAAGACGAGCCATGGGCTTGGACATACGCGTCGCATCTCTCCGCGCGGGCTAGTGATATCGCTGCCAAGCGAGTTTTATCTGATGCAATTCGTGATGGGCAGCTCTAACCACGGACTTCACTGTCTCGTAACCCTGTCCAGATCTCGATTTCCAGGAAATGTAATACCCCTCCCGTGTTTTGTTTGAGAGTTTGCACCTTCAATCCTGCACCATTCGGATACAGGTAAAAACAGGGGGGGGCCATTCAATTGCTAAGGGGCCCCGGGAGCGACTATTTTTTAGCAACAGTTACCTTCGCGGCCTCACAGATAGTGTTTGATACGACATCTGATGCATCGTCCCCGTTTTCAGCCGTTTGCACTCTGAAGCACGCCCCAGGGATGTTTTTAAATCGAGGTCGTGCGGTTCCGTTTTCGTCGAGCTCCCGAGCCTGTTTAGAGATAGCTCTAAAGTGTCCGTTACGTGTGCTGGACGTTAATACTACCACTTGGTCAGTTGCCCCGAAGCTATCTCCTTCAGCGGTAACCTTGATCGTGCAGCTCCCAGTAGAGTTTTCGGAAGCACAACCACCAGCAAAATGCGCTGACAACGCTGTGATATCCGCCCGTGCCGCACTCACACCTGTAAACGCTGCGACCGCAAACAAAATACGCAATACTTGTTTCATGTCTAATTCCCCATACGATTACACATTGCTACTCCAGGTACAGATCGTATTCGACTGCGCCAGTGTGCGAAGTGGTTAGAACTAGCGCGTGCGAGTTCCTAACTTCCGCAAGCCAAAGGAGGCTCGGGTAGTCGTCTAGATATCTTAACGATCCGTACCTAACTTTCGATCAGCCGGTGCAGAGGCACTTGCCTAAGCAGAGAGAGAGCTGTTCGAGCCGGCTGCGCACTTGCCGTAAGAGACAAAGAAAGCCTGGCAACAGGCGCAGCAAAACTCCGATATTTCATGGCATTACACTGCGTTGGGCCCATTAGGACTTCGACAATGAAAAAAGCGTACACAAGTTAAGTTGCGTACCGAGAGTGCCGACCCCAAGGGTGATGGAATTGCCTCGCTCGCAGGAGCTATCTTTTTGGGGACTTCAATGAAAACTTTCCGCATTCTCGTTCTAGCTGTACTGATATTGTCGTCTCCGCCTGCCTATTCGCTAAGTTCAAGCCAAGCCTTCAGAATCTGTTCTAATGATACGACTGGAGATGTAATCGTGCGCGCGAAGTGCAAAAAGGGTGAGACAACTCTGAAGAGCACACAGCAGTTGATACGCGCCAAAGCTTGGGGTTACATCACCGATGGTACCGTCGACACCACGCGCTCGAGCTCCAACCTTACCGCTAGAAAACTAGATACAGGTCTTTACTGTGTGCGTGTGACGGGACTCTCACGGGCGGAAGTGCTGCCCGTGATTACTCCTGACTACTCATTAAGTACGTGTGCCAAAAACTTCTCTTCGATAATCAGCACTGTTAACAGTGGGTGTGATTCGGACGAGTTCGGTATCATTAACCAGTGCAACGTAGGCGGCCAATCGGACTTCGCATTTTCGATCATCGTTCCGTAGTTCCGATTGAAGAATAGCGGACGCCCTTGCAGATCTTGTTAGCACCGACACTCCGAGTGACTCTGTGAAAGCTTATTTTGGTGAAGGCGTCGGTGCCAAGAAAAGAACGAGCAGATCTTCATCTGCGCCTATTCCACCAGCCTTGCCGTCCTTTCCTAGTGAGGCGAACTCTGCTGTAGTCGGTCCGGTGATTTTATAAAGAATAGGCCGCCCAAAAAAATCTATGGCCCCGCAGCTTGTACTAACTTCATCAAGCGTATCGGGGAGATGCCCGTGAGTGTTGTAGTACTTACCAACCTCCGTCCTAACGCAGTGTAATCTCATGTTGGTGCTGAAAGTGGCGGTGGTGTGTAGCTGATTCTGCTGCAGAGCACCAAATAACGCCAACATCAGGTATGAGAATCCAAATCCGAGGATAATTGTCATGAGGAGCGTAAAGATAGCAGAGCTAAGTGAGAATAATATTGCTCCAATCACCCCCTTTTTGAAGGTCGTTCTGTACGTCAACTCAAAGATGCTCGCTCTAATAAAAAATCCAGCCACATCGCACAGAAGACCGATGGTAGAATTAGACGCTTTAAAGCTGATAGCCGTAAATAGTAGCCAGCTCAGAAAAGTCAAAAGTCCCGCTTTGCAGGCGCGCCGAAAGGATCTATCAGGAAGCTTCGCGAATGATGCAGCTAGGATTGTCGCGGGTATAGCCGCGAATAGCGTGAGAGCCGTGCGAACAGCGATAGCGGACTCTCCTGGCAGAAACTCAGTTGTCACTTATTCTCTCCTCTCTGGGGGAACTGAAACGAAATGCTTGACGGCACAAAGACCACGACGCGCCCAATAAGCCTCAAGGTTATGCTGAAAAGCACCTGCTAAGTAGCCAAAGTAATGTACATCAACTTGTTGCGTGACACGCTATAGGTATCAGCAAGCGGGTAAAGCATAAAAAGCCGCTGTAAGTAGGTCTGAGTATTGGGTTTTAGTTGCATTCTGCGGTGTGAATCCGAAGGTGCTGAGCGAACAATCCGTCCTGAGACTGCCTGGTCGCTATCGATTAAGCTCTAAAAGATCCATTGTGGATGGAAACAGCAATATGCGGGTGTCAATCTACTAGGGCGGCGCCATTTCCAAAAATCTCTGCGGCTGTTTGAGTAGGGAATTTCATAGGTGGTATATTCGGGGACAACGTTACAAGCTGCTGAAGTTTATACAATGCTCGACGCAATAACTTTACCTGACCTTCGAAGTGCCAATCCAAGAGTTGTAAGCGCGCTCGTAGCGGCGATTCGAGAGGAGGTCATTGATAGACCACCTGATAACTGGTCGTGTCATATCAGAGAACAAATTCCAGACTTAAAAAAATATGCGGCAGATAGACGGCTTTTCGAGGCCCCGCCAGCAACTATTGCCGCGCACCTTGCGCAAGCACTTTATGTGCCTCCTTTAGTGAGTGCTATTCCTCATTACCATGCGAGCGTTTTTGAGCTGAGCGCCGCGTTTCACACCCTGGAAGCGGAGATGCGAACACTCCTCTGTCCACGAGAGAAGACTGAACAGCCCCAGGAGCAGCTGACACTACCACGCCCGCTTAAGAATCCTTTTCCATTCGACGTTCGAGTTCTCTCATCTTCGGCCGCTGAATTGGCCGGGTTCGTGGATGAGAGCAAGCGAAAGTTTTTTGATCATTTAGGTGGGAGGTCTATCCTTGATATTCTGCATAGCCCCAACAGTTTAGTTGCTACACGCTCTCCTCGAGCGCGTTTTGCGCGCGATATCATTCGGTCTGCCCTTGAAAAGTTGCATCCAGGTCTCCCCGTCCTATTTGATAGACCGACAACGCTTGGACTGAGTGCAGCAACCTGTGAGAAGCTCTCCTCTGCTCAAGTTCCAGAGTGTGAAGTCCGCGCTGGTACTTTGTCTAAGGTTGAGCCGAGCAGAACTGTGCCGGTTGTCAGCGGATGGGGAGTAATATTGATGAGCAAAGAGCAGCTTTTCACAAATGTCACACCGAATGAAATCCAGGCTCTGCGGACACAATTTCGTGGAGCTGGATATCGTATCTCAGCGCAAAGCTAGAAGTCAGGCTGCGCGCAGACATCAGCAGAAGCTCTTGAAGTAGTGCGGCTGACTAGTAAGTTGCCTACAATCAGGGGTGTGTATCATCCAGCTCACTGAAGAGAACGCCTGAGAATAGTCCAATTTTTATCACTGTACGCACGGCTCCACCACGCCTGGTAATCTTCTGGTTTGCTAACTAGCGAGCTTGGGAACAGGGCGTAATCAGCCCCCCAGTCGCTCGCGTTTTGAA
>OMII01000257.1 GCA_900299055.1 Pseudomonadota bacterium
GTGATCATCGGCGGTGCTAAGCAAGAGGGGCAAGTGCGCTCACTCCGAAAGGACTCACGAATCGTGGTAGGAACGCCGGGACGAATTCTTGACCTTATCGAACAAAGAGAACTACAGCTTCGTCGCTGCAAGATGTTCGTTTTAGACGAAGCCGACGAGATGTTATCGATGGGTTTCATCGAGGAGGTCCGCACTATCCTCTCTCGACTACCAAAACAACGTCAGGGCCTCTTCTTCAGCGCAACAATGACCCCTCGGGTCTTGTCGCTAGCGAGCTCCTTCCTCGTAAAACCGACTCGTATCGAGTTGGAGCCAGTTGTTGAAACATCAGCCCTAATCGACCACATCTTCTGCCGTGTAGACGCAGGGCTTACGTCAAAAGCCCAAGCACTTGCAGCGTTCCTCACGGATAGAAAACCCAAATCAGCGATCGTGTTTTGCAACACCAAGTCGGACACCGAACTACTAGAGATCCTCTTGCGCAAGCGAGGAATTGAATCCAAGCGGATCAATTCCGACCTCTCCCAGAAAGAACGTGATCGAACAATGAATTCCTTCCGCTCCGGAGAGACAACGCTACTAATCGCTACTGATGTTGCGGCACGAGGAATCGACGTAAGTGACATCGAGCTAGTCGTGAACTATTCACTCCATGAAACTGCCGAGACCTACGTACACCGGACAGGTCGAACAGGTCGAGCAGGTAAGTCTGGCACCGCTCTTACACTCATCGCCCCGCAGGATTTCCCTTTATTCTACAACCTGTCGCGCAGACTTCCGGTCACGCTGACAGAGGTGAACATCCCGGTATAGGCATCGGAGCAACTAACCGGACGACAATATTCACCTGAGGGGCCGTCTTGCGGGACTGCTACGCGCCTGCGGAATACAGAACAGGAACCGTGCGGCGCAGCTATACTACTTCATCTTTTGAGGGTCCGCTCTGTCCTCTTACGCATACATCCAGTACAGTGCGCCCCATAATAATTTCCACGGAACGTTAAATGTCAGATGCCATAGTCGCACGCAAATTAACAAAGTCGTTCAAGGGGATGACCGCTGTGAACGATGTCAGCATCACCCTACGAAGCGGGGAGATTCTTGGCCTCCTGGGACCAAACGGAGCGGGGAAAACAACTACATTTCAGATGCTACTAGGCATCCTGACTCCAACATCTGGTTCAATTGATTATTTTGGCAAAGACCTTTTCTCTCATCGAAGCGAAATTCTCGAGCGTGTAAACTTTTCATCCACATACACCAATCTTCCGTGGAATCTCAAAGTCAGCGACAACTTAGCTTTTCTGAGCCGCCTCTACATCATGCCTGATCGAGCCAAGCGCGTAGCCGAGGTGACCAGCACGTTCCGTCTGGAGTCTCTACTCGACAAGCCTGTTGTGGCACTCTCTGCTGGCGAGCTAACTCGACTCAATTTAGCAAAAGCTTTCATGAACGACCCTGAGATTGTGCTACTCGACGAGCCCACCGCTAGTCTGGACCCGGAAAGCGCTCATGTGGTGAGGGAATACATTCTGCGACGTCGCAAAGAACGTGGGATGTCTGTGCTATTCACGAGCCACAACATGAGCGAAGTTGAAACCGTCTGTGACCGTGTGGTCTTCATACACCGTGGCACAGTGGTTGCTGACGACACTCCTGTAAACCTCGCTCGAACGCTCGATCGCTGCAACATATCCCTCATCATTCCTGCCGAACTTGAGGGAACCTTCGTGGAATGCTGCTCTCTGTTTAGTGCAACCTCGGCCACACAAGATGGCTATACTACTCTTTCTCTGCGCGAGAGCGTCGTATCCGCTTTTCTTCAAGAGCTTGGACGAAGGTGTATACCGCTACACGGACTCACTATCACGCGAGCCACCCTAGAAGACTATTTTCTGCGACAAGCCCACAACTCGGAGGGTGCACATGCTTAATCTCGACTCATTCTCATGGCAGCGCGTTGGTGCGATGCTGGTGCGTCTTTGGTACGGCACGCTGCGTAGCTTTGATCGCCTTACCGACGCGTTCTACTGGGTAACAATCGATCTGATCCTCTGGGGAGTAACGGCTGGTTATGTCCAAAAGCAGGTGCCCTCAAGTGACCTCAACATTTATTTTCTCTTCGTCTGCGGAGTTATTATGTGGAGCGTTGTCTATCGTGGACAAAACGATATTGGCATCGGCCTCCTCGACGAGCTTTGGAACAAAAACCTGGTCAATCTTTTTGCCTCTCCGTTGACTGTCCCTGAATGGATAACGTCTCTCTTGATCTTCGGCTTTCTCAAAAACTGCGTAGCTGTCCTCTTTGGCTCACTCGTCGCATGGGTGCTCTATGACTTTTTTCTGTTCACCGCACTTGGCTGGTATCTTATCCCCCTCTTTTTCATCTTACTCATGAACGGATGGTGGATCGGATTTTTAGTGCAGGCAGTAATTCTTCGGGTTACTACTAAAGCACAAGCGTTCGCATGGACCTTCGTCTGGGTTATGGCGCCACTATCAGCCATTTACTTTCCACTCGCTACTCTTCCACCAAACTTACAGCTTGTTGCAAAAGCGATGCCGACTAGCTACGTCTTCGAAGAGATGCGGTCGATTATGCGTGGATCGCCCCCAAACTGGGATAGGCTAGGTTTTGCGACTCTTCTAAGTGCCCTGTACGTAATTATTGCCGTATGGCTCATGCGTCGTGCTTTTCAGCGCGTGCTTCGCTCAGGATTGGTAAAAGTGTATTAGGTAGATGCCCTCTGCCCGATGCAAATCAGGCTGGCGTCGCTCTCAATCCACTATCCACCGTTATTACATGAGTGGGACACCCGCCTACTAGCCTTATCAGTACAGCCTCCGGCTCGCCAGATCAGCCACTTACAGCGAAGAACGTCGCGCTCCCCCTCCATTCTTTTCTTTAATTTTCGATCAGGAAGGGCTACAACTCAGCGCATGGGCCAGCCGTACACAATCTACTTCGCGGGCGAACTGTTTAGCCTTAAACATCTGCTTGGCAATTCTGTGCTTGCCGAGCAAATTCACCTCGTCTCCGATAATCGCTACAGATGCGTAGTCCCACAGGACCTCGAACAAAGGGAAACTGACCCGATCTCAATTCGCGACCAAGACCTACTCCACGTTATATCGTGCGACGTGGGCTTATTCCACTTCGACGGGCCGGAGCTCGACTCAGGGACAGTAGTTGAGTACATGATTTCCAAGATGCTCGACATTCCCTCTGTTATCATTCGAACCGATTTTCGTCTCGGAGGAGACTCTCGACTCGATCCATGGAACTTAATGTGCTCTGGGTACCCTCGCACCAAGGTCCTGCTCCTCGATGCCATGGCTTCATATCAAGAACAACTTCGCAAAGGTGGATTGCAACCATCCGATGCCGCTCACGGGGCCACGAAGACCTTCGCCACGGACATAGTTTCAGCACTCGATCAGGTGCGTTCGATGAAACCTCACCTTCCACCTGAACTTCGAGAAAGCGTCTATCGGTGGGCATGCTTGTTCCCCGGCTCTTCATTCGCAAGGGCACTCTCAGAGGGAGCCCTCCAAGAGATACTGTCGTCTAAAATCGGGAGGGGACTTCTCTAATGCCAGCTCAACTCGCCGTCATAGGTAGCTTCGTCCAAGATCTCGCCTTTACCGTTAACGACTTTCCAGCTCCGGGGCAAACAATTATCGGAGGATTCTTCACGGGGCCTGGCGGCAAGGGATCGAATCAAGCTGTCGCTGCGCATCGTCAGCAAGTGCAAACTATTTTCATCGGCTGTGTTGGAGAAGACATCTTTGCCGCAGGCTACCGAGAGTGGTGCGCTCAAGAGTCTTTACCGATTCATTTACTTACGGCCAAGGGCGTTCCAACCGGCGCGGCATCGATCGTCGTAAATGCACGAGCTGAGAACGCGATCGTTGTAGCACTTGGTGCGAATGACTCTCTAACACCGCAGTTTGTACTTTCAACTCTACAGAAAGAACCCTCAATATCGGTTGTACTCCTCCAGGCGGAGAGCAATCTCCGGGCAGCAGAAGCTGCTCTGTACTATGCACGCGAAAACGCTCTAACATCCATTTTTAATCCTGCACCGATCAACCCGAGCATCAACGCAGAAGTTATTTCATTGGCCGATTACATAACGCCGAACGAAACGGAGTGTGCCTTTCTGGTGAAACATCTCACCAACATCGACTTCAATGATGATTTCACTACCCTTTCAGACGACACGATTCGAGAGGTAGCGTCCCATCTACCCAGCCCAGCACTACTGATAACCACGGGAGCTAGCGGCTCAATTCTTTACCAGCGCGAGTCTCCACGAGTGGGTATTTGTGGGGTGAAAAAGGGGGAGATTATTCGAACGCCCGCCTTATCAGTTAACTCAATCGATACGACGGGTGCGGGAGACGCTTTTAACGGTGGACTTGCAGCGGGACTTGTAAAGTTTCACGGCAACTTGCGCCAAGCTATTCGGTACGCCACAGTGGTCGCGGGCCTCTCGACCGAGAAGATGGGAACGGCGCCGGCCATGCCCAGTGCTGACGAAGTAAAACGCTATGAACCGTTCTACGCTTGCAGCTAACGCAGCCACACCGAAAGCCCCACGGCGTTGTCAGTATGCTACCACCGGCGAGACGGTCTCGTGTGCCGTTTGCGTCTGAGCCTGGGCCAGCACCTCACCCACTATCGAAACCGCTTCACGAATCGACTCATCACTAATAATGAGGGGTGGAACTAATCGTAGCACCGAGTCTGACGTAGCATTCACCACCACCCCCGCACTGAGCGCTTTGGGAACCACCTGAAGGGCAATTGGCGATGAGAGAACAACGCCCCGCATCAAGCCGGCCCCCCGGACTTCGACTACTCCCGGAAGCTCACGGAGCAGGGCCGCCATTAATTCACCCTTTCGCTTCGCCTCAATCTTCAACGAGCGCTGCTCAATTTCGTCAAATACCGCGAGGGCTGCTGCGCAAACAAGTGGGCCTCCCCCAAACGTTGTCCCGTGATCTCCGGGCGAGAAGACCGATGCATAGGGCTCATCTGCAATACACGCCCCTAAGGGCAAGCCGTTAGCTATGCCCTTCGCCGAAGTAAATATATCAGGCTTCACTTCGACAGTTTGGAAGGCCCACCACTCTCCCGTACGCCCAACTCCTGTTTGCACCTCATCGAAGATGAGCGGTATTCGCGCTCGGTCACAGAGAGCCCGTAACCCCCGCAGAAATTCAACAGTGCCCGGAATAACTCCTCGCTCGCCCTGTATTGGCTCGACGATGATCGCCGCGCAAGTATCGTCCAGCGCCGCGCTAAAAGCATCTAAATCGTTATAGGGGCGATGTAGAAATCCCTCGGGCAGAGGCTCGAACCCCTTCCATTTCTCAGGCTGTCCGGTACACGCTAGCGCTCCTAGGGTGCGCCCATGGAAACCTCCCTCTGACGCGAGCACTCGGAACCGACGCCCGCCCCCAGCTTTTCTCGCTAGCTTAATGGCACATTCATTCGCTTCGGCGCCCGAATTACAGAAGAACGCCCTTCCCCATCCACCTGTGGTCATTTGTATCCGCTTCGCCAATTCTTGCATCGGCACAGTGCCAAACAGGTTAGACACGTGCATGAGGTTTTGTGCTTGTTCGGCGATTACACCGGCCACACGCGGATTGCCATGCCCTACTGACACCACTGCTATCCCCGAGAGAAGATCGATGTAGCGCTTACCGGCTACATCAAAGAGAAATTCACCCTCTCCTCGCACGAAGGTGACATCAGACCTTTTGTAGGTATTCATGAGTGTTGGTTGTTCCATCACGAGCATCTCCTGAGGCACCGCTGCAAGCGCAGCGACTAAAGACACAAGTAGCTTTGTCCAGCGCTACTTGACCTCGAAGCTCGACTATACTGCATTTCAGGAAGTTACAATACCCTGAGAAGGACTCAGAACTTATCGGAAAAAAGAGAGGAAGTTTGCGGAAAACCGTGTAAATGCAAGCCCACAAACCACCTCCGTTACGTCGCTAGTTGCCTCTTGCAGCTAGCGCCGAGTCGACCGAATCCACAACATCCTGGAGGCTTTTCCACGACGTGCTATCTTCGAGCTCTACTCCAAAGTGGCTCTCAAGCTCCAAACAAAGCTGCATCGAATCAAGAGAATCGAGACCGAAATCCCGTCCGAGTTGCAACGTACCTTTATCGAGAGCGATCTCGCCAAGCGCTTTGCGACTAGTCGCAAACACTTTCTGAAACACAACCTGCATGACCTCAGATGAAGTCACTTGATGACTCATTTCTTTACAAACCTTTCTAGACCAGCTTCATCGAAGTGGTTTCAAGAACAACTCTCACCAACTACCGGGTGAGCGTGAGCTCTTGAAACCACTCCATTCGGGAGAAAGGAATTAAGCGCGACGCATAAGCGTCAACTCTTCATCAATGAAAAAACCTTCCGCAAGCTTCCCACGGACATGATACTCTCTAGTCCGACTGAATCAACCCAAGGCCGAGCAATCGCCGCATACGAGAATCCACCACTGCATTCTAGTGGTGGCTATAGTCTGGGAATCTCAGACAGACCAACGCGGAGCTCTCGTCGGAGCTCCGAATGGCACTAACCGATTGATTTAATCCGAGCGGCAAAGAGCTCTGAGCTCTTCACCACTACGGTATCACCTACTTTCACAAACTTCATGTTTTGAGGGTATTTTGGCTTCACAGTTACGTACCCACCTTCTCCTTTTAGGGTGATGAGCGACTTTTTACGATCGATGGACTCGACGGAGAGGATGTCGATTCGCTCTCCTGCCACTACTGCAGCCGGCTTCTCGCCCCTTACAGCTGAGGCACCCGTATCTACCTCGATCCCTGCTAACTTACGCTCCTCAGCAGTCGGCTGTCGCACCTCGAACTCAACAGATTCAAAGTAATCCAAAGTAAGCTTGTCCCCTTTTTTTACCTGTCGAAGATTTTGAACCTCTGGTCCAACTTTTAATGATACGAGCCGAGCCGACTCTGTTCGTAGCGTTACCATGCGAGTTCTGTAGTCGATAGCCTCCACGAGTGCGGTCATCTGGGTTAACTCAGATTCCTGCCCGGCCAACCCCCCACTGGGCAACACCGAGCGAGACGATGTCTGGATAACATTCAGCCCAGCTGGTGTCCTGCTTTCGGTGATCAAATCCCCGGTATACGGTGTAGTCGAACACGCACTACACACAAAGCAGAGAGCTAGGATGGTGAGGTTTTTCTTCATAGCTTATCCTTCAAATCACGGCACACACTATCGCGGCGACTAGACGTTACACGCTGATGTATATCTCACTCTACTCGTTGCCTCTAGGAAGAATCTCTCTAGCGATTCACTAAATCGCCCTTGACGAATCGTTCTTTTTGTCTATTTCTAGAGACCTATGGAGACGCACTCCGAAGAACAATTCCGCGCACTTTTGGGCATGGCCCCAAGCTCCCTCTCACCTGGGGGATTAGACCACCTCCCGTCCCTGAAGATGGAAGTGCCGGTAGCGGCGAATCCATTTCACCGAGTAAATCAGGGAGCCCTTCTCCCCATCGATACATATTTCCAGGCCGCCGGGCTTCGCGCCGTAGAGCTATCACCACAAGACACGTGCGCTACCTATAGCCAAGGCAAACATATCGCAGCGGTCTCATCGCAAAGGTACGCTTCAGACCGCGATACTCGCCACGTTGAAGTATTCTCCGCTATTTGTGTCATCGACGAGCGGATTTACCCACTCCTACCTTTACAGGTAACAGCGAGTGGCAACCCGGTTGATTTCGGTCGAAGAACAGAGAGCTTTGAATTCCCATTTGATTCCGCGGCGCTAGTGATTGACATTGATAGGAGCTCCACCACGTGCGCAATCGTCGCCAGCTCAGAAACAACGAGGCTTTTGAAAAAGCAGCTCAGACGCGCTGCCGACAATGTTGGGCTTTGGGAAGGTGCTAACGGCGCCGCACTTCTGACAACTCTCGCCGAGCGCTCTGCCCTGATGGGCTTAACAGCATGGCACATCGACCGCCAGAACCAATCGGTAGGCACCCGGTCGCACGATAGCTGCGTTGGTTTTTCA
>OMII01000258.1 GCA_900299055.1 Pseudomonadota bacterium
ACCACCGAGATCTACACAAGGAGTATCGTCGGCAGCGTCAGATGTGTATAAGAGACAGCTCTTCCTAATCGATAATCCACTTGTGTCGTAGATGGACGTATCTTAGTAAGTCTGGTTAGAATTTTTCTATTCAAACTCTCTATCTGGAGATTGCGAAGGCTTAACCACACAAGGGTATGATCGATGACTAGTTTACAATTCTTTGTGGAGACCGCACAAAGTTCTCGTATCAGCGGCGTGACTCTCGCAAATGTTGTCATATGCTCTCCTGTTGCTTTACATGAATGCAGAGGAGCAACGAGGTTCGGAAAGTCTACGGATATCTCACGCTCCACTATAATAGCTCCTGTACTTACCGGCATAGGAGGATGATATAACAGCTAGTTTGTCCGGTTTGAGTAGCTCCCAGCATTAGGCTAGCGTTGGTAGTGTCCGATCCGCTCTAAGAGGGGCAGATCATAGTAGTACGGTTGTCGCTCCTATGCTGACAAATCGAGGGAACAAAAAGATGCAAATTACGGTGGGCAAACAAGGTAGGCTCAAGGTATCCGGGGAGCTTTCTAAGGCAGGGCTCGAAGCAGCTCGAGGTGATTTGCAGAGTGCCGACCCTCTTGCGCATGCCAGTCTGGAAATCCTTCGGGAGCTTGCGAAAGCTGTGAAAAAAGTAGAGCAGTGTGCAGGTGTCGTAAAGCTGATCGGAATGACTGCAGCCGATGGAAGCATCAATGTCTCCGTCCAGCTATCCGCTTCGATCACGAGACCCGGGCCAGAGCCAGTACGCGATCTCTCACGTGTTGATCTCAATGGCATTTCGATAACAGAGCTGAATCTCTCGGCAAGAGCACGGAGAGGTCTTCATCGCATGGGCATTTATTACGTTGCAGAATTAGTGAGCAAAACCTTCAAACAACTAGTAGAAAACGAAGTACGTAATTTTGGGCCTGTTTCTGTGCAGGAAATTCAAGATCAGCTGGCACGAAGAGGCCTAAAACTCAGTTCGAAGTAGCGATGTAAAAGCCTTGCCGATAGGTACCTCTTGTTTCGTCACTAATACCAGCTTCCCTCACTATGGCACTGGGCTGCCTCCTCAATGTATCGACAACACACTCGTAACATATTGGAATGAGGTGCGCCTCATCCTGGCTCCTGGCAGTTCTTCTGCTCCAGCGCGCATCTTAGCTACGAAGCCTCATATCTTACTGTGAAAGAATTAAGAGGGGCTAGCAATGCGAACCATCCAGACTGCCATTATTCTACTCGTAGCAGCGACGCTCGGAACGCTCACAGGCGCAGCTGCACAAAGTGCCCCACAAAAGATCTACATCACGATGCACACCGCCCCGATCGACAATTTTTGTCCACCTTGTATGGCATCTGAGAAGCTCCTGAAGGGAGCCGGTATTGAGTTCAGAAAGATTCTAGAGCCGATGGGACCATGGCCATGGTTTGTCTTAGTTGATGAACGTGGAAATCAACGAACCATCCGACGCGGACTTAAGGAGGATGATATTAGCGCGTTAAAGAAAGGCGAGTTTCCGCGGCAAAACTAAATTTACTCTGCTTGCGAAACCTGTTTAGGAATAAAAAAAGGGCAGCCTCGCGGCCGCCCTTTCCATCTCTACTGAGAAACAACTATCGACTTACCACGACAACGAGGCCGCTGTCTGGTACTCGGTAACACGAGTCTCAAAGAAGTTTTTCTCCTTACCGAGGTCGATCGTCTCGCTCATCCATGGGAACGGATTCTTCGTTCCGTAGATGGTCTTGAGACCGATTCGCTCAAGTCGACGATCAGCGATGTATCCTACGTAATCACGGAACATCGGCGCCGTGAGTCCAAGGATTCCGCGTGGCAAGCAGTCCACAGCGTAGTTGTACTCAAGCTCAACCGCCTTCTTAATCTTGTCGGTGATATGGGCCTGGAACTCTGGCGACCAGAGTTCTGGGTTCTCAGCCTTAATCGTGTTGATCAAGTCGATACCGAAGTTAAGGTGGATGCTCTCATCTCGTAGGATGTACTGGAACTGCTCGCCAATCCCAGTCATCTTGTTCTGACGGTGGAACGAGAGGATCATCACGAAACCACTGTAGAAGAAGATTCCCTCCATGATTACGTAGAATCCGATCAGGTTCTCAAGGAACTTCTGAGCGCCCTCTTTCGTTGTCGTCGTAAAGTCTGGACGGAGCACATCAGCTGTAAGCTCCATCTCAAACTGATCTTTGGCGTGAATCGAGTTCACCTCGTTGTACATGTTGAATACCTCGCCCTGATCAAGGGAGAGAGACTCTACGATGTAGTGGAACGTATGAGTGTGAACAGCCTCCTCAAACGCTTGACGTAGGAGATACTGACGGCACTCAGGATTCGTCACGTGCTTGAAGATAGCCAAGGTGATGTTGTTACCAACCAGGCTCTCAGCCGTGCTGAAGAATCCGAGGTTTCGCAAGATCACTCGGCGCTCGTCGGCGCTGAGCTTGTCGGACTTCCAGAGCTCGATGTCCTTACCCATCGCGACCTCGTTCGGCAGCCAGTTATTGGCACACCCATTGAGGTAATGCTCCCACGCCCACTTGTACTTGAGCGGCATCAACTGATTAACGTCAACCGCGTTGCAGTTAATGAGTCGCTTATCGGAAGCCTTGACTCGCTTCTCGCTGCCATCATTATTGGCAGAACCCGATCCCGCGGACCCCATATCATCAAACGTCAACATGATAGTATCTCCCTATTTTCCTTAACCTAGACCCTAAAAACTCTTACTGACAACTCTCGCAATCACCGTCCAAACCGCACACCTTCGGAACCTCGAGCTTCGCCGCTGGCTCGGTAGGCGTGGTCTCCTCGACATCTTTGCGCGCTACGACAACCTCACTTGAGGCCGACTTGTTCTTCATCCATCGCGGCTGAAGACCTCGCTTATTGATGTCCGTCGTGGACTTCTCAATCTGCGTAGCACCCAACGAGCGGAGGTAATACGTGGTCTTGAGTCCCTTACGCCATGCGCTCATGTACATATCGTGCAACTTCTTACCACTTGGCTCAGCGATGTAGAGGTTGAGCGACTGTCCCATGTCGATCCACTTCTGGCGACGGCTTCCGCACTCAATCAACCACTCAGGCTCGATCTCGAACGCTGTCAGATAGACCTTCTTCAAGCTATCTGGAATGCGCTCGATCTCCTGAATCGATCCGTCGAAGTACTTCAGGTCATCGATCATCTCCTCATCCCAGAGGTCGAGAGCCTTGAGCTCGTCAACGAGGAATGTGTTGTGAACGATAAACTCACCCGACAAGTTCGACTTAGCGTAGAGATGCTTGTACGCCGGCTCAATCGACTGACTTACTCCCGTGATGTTCGAGATGGTCGCCGTCGGAGCGATGGCCATGGTGTTGCTATTACGCACACCATGCTTCTTCACCGCGTCACGAACGACCTTCCAGTCGAGCTTAACCGAAGTATCAACCTCTACGTCACCGCCGCGCTCATCAACAAGGATTGCTATTGTGTCAATCGGGAGTAATCCACGATCCCACTTCGAACCCTTGTACGACGAGTACGAACCTCGCTCCTTCGCAAGCTCCGTTGAGGCGAGTATCGCGTAGTATGAAATCGCTTCCATGCTCTCATCCGCGAACCTAACCGCCTCAGGGCTTGCGTAGCTAATACGCTGCGCAAAAAGAGCATCCTGGAATCCCATTATGCCCAACCCAATCGGCCGATGCTTGAGGTTAGCATTTCGTGCTTCAGCTGTCGGATAAAAGTTAATGTCGATGACGTTATCCAACATACGTACAGCTGTGCGCACAGTCTTCTCGATCAGCGCAATATCCAATCCGTTCTTAGTAACGTGTTGAACCAAGTTCACTGAACCAAGATTGCAAACCGCCGTCTCATCTGCTGACGTATTGAGCAAGATCTCAGTGCAGAGATTCGAGCTGTGCACGACACCGCAGTGATCCTGAGGCGAGCGAAGGTTTGATGGATCTTTGAAAGTAATCCATGGATGTCCCGTCTCGAACACCATCGACAACATCTTTCTCCAGAGCTGGAGCGCTTCGATCTTCTTATGAAGCTTAATCTCGCCGCGCTCAGCCATCTGCTCGTATTCAGCGTAGCGCTTCTCAAACTTCTTGCCGTAGAGATCGTGAAGATCTGGCACGTCACTTGGGCTAAACAACGTCCATGTTCCATTCTGAGCGACACGCTTCATGAACAGATCTGGAATCCAATTCGCCGTATTCATGTCGTGTGTACGACGACGCTCGTCTCCAGTGTTCTTACGAAGCTCCATGAAATCCTCGATATCAAGGTGCCAGCTCTCGAGATACGCGCACATCGCGCCCTTTCGCTTCCCACCTTGATTGACTGCAACCGCCGTGTCATTTGCAACCTTGAGGAACGGAATCACTCCCTGGCTTCGCCCGTTGGTGCCCTTAATGCGAGCTCCTGTAGCACGAACGTTCGTCCAATCATTTCCGAGTCCACCCGCCCACTTCGATAGCTGCGCGTCATCAGACACACACTTAAAGATGTGCTGGAGATCGTCCATCACCGTGGTGAGGTAGCACGAGCTCAATTGTGGGTGTAGCGTTCCGGCGTTAAATAACGTCGGCGTGCTCGAGGTGAAGAGGAACTTCGAGAGCACATCGTAAAACTCGATCGCTCGCTCATTCTTCTGAGCACCCTCGTTGATACTCAGACCCATCGATACACGCATCCAGAAAACCTGTGGCGTCTCAAGGCGTACATCCTCGTGGTGAATCAGGTAGCGATCGTATAGCGTCTGGAGTCCCAAGTACTGAAACTCAAGATCCCTCTCAAGCTTGATAGCTTTTGATAATTTCTCGAGGTCGAACTCAAGAAGCTTCGGATCCATACGCTCAACGCTGACACCCTTCTTGAGAGCAGCCTTGAAGTAGTCTTGGTGAGCCTTCTCGAGGTTCTTGTTGTTGGCGTCTACACCCATCGTCTCACGGTAGGTGATGTCGAGAAGCAGTCGAGCAGCTACATATGAGTACGCTGGATCCTTCTCGATTTTTGAGCGGGCGGCCATAATATTAGCCTGATCGATCTCTTCGAGCTTAATCCCCTCGTAGAAGTTCTTGAGCGCCTCTTGGAGGATCTCCTCACTAGAAACCAGCTTCTCAAGCCCGCGACACGCGTGCTCGATACGCGCGCGAAGGTCCGCCTCTGTCACCGTTACGGATTTTCCGTCAGCGGCAGTAGCATGAAATACGCGCCCTGTTCCCTTAGCTTTTGTCGCTACCGGGGCTGCAACTTCAGCTTTCGCGATCACCTCAGGCTGCTCACCCTCAATCAATCGTCGAGCGGCACGCTCCGCGCGGTAGATGATGAAATCTTTGGCGATCTGATAGAAGCCCTCGGACATCATCTGACGCTCTACTTCATCCTGAATGAGCTCGACCTGAAGCTCCGCACCCTCGCGAACAAGCTGTGACGCTCTTGCGACAACCTTGTTAGTAAGGAGGTTTACTGAATTGACAACCTCATCTGGTGTCGGCCCCTCGATCTTTAATGAAGCGCGGAATGCTCGCTCAATAGCCGACGCAATCTTCATCGGGTTAAAGCGCACAGAGGTTTTTCCGTCACGGCGGGTGATCTTTAGGTTTCGGGGGGAGTCCTCACGCGCCGCTTTGTGCTCATCACGGTAGATAATATAGTTACGAGCGACCTCATACAGTCCGTTCTGCATCAGCTGAACTTCAACCGCATCTTGAATGCCCTCAACAGTGACACAAGCGCCCTTGGCAGCCTCAACCGCCACTGCAGTGACAACATCCTCTGTGACTCGCTGCGCAGTGCTAAATAGTTCCTGCGGAAGTGGTGAGCTCGACGCGATCCCATTCGTAGCCCGAATCGCGAGCTCTATCGCGCGGAAAATGCGAGAGCGGCGGAACGGAACGAGCTGTCCATTTCGCTTAACCACAGTGCAATTCTCTAGGTTAGCCGCCGTAATCGCTTGCAAACCATTCTTCGCCAACACTCCATTAAACTGGGTTGTGTTCGCCGACTGTCCCCCACCTGCCGCTACTGTCATATTTTCCCTACTCCTAACAGCTACTTAGCCAACCATTTCCTACTGCGTCGCTCATCCCTGGGCAAAACTCTCCCGTTCGCTCATATGCTGAACGTTCGAAACCGCCACCCTGTACTACCTAATGTGAAGATTAGTTATTGGGGGGTCACTACTACTATATGTAGTAGCCACCCAAGGAACCAACTACAAGATATATGTACGAGCAACCACCCCAAGTGTCTACACGAAATTGTAGCGGCACCTAAAAAAATATTTTTTGATCCGCTAACACCTTATGAAGACAGGACGTTCCAAATGAGACCGCTTTCTATACCAACAACCAACCGTCGATTCAACGAAATTCGCCGCGACACCATTTCGCAAGCGTTTGATTTTATTGGGGTTTGCAAAATTATCTTAGACAGGCCCTGAGCTAATAAAACGGCGAGCTACTTCTCGCGGGGTCTTACGTCCAAGAACTACTCTTGACTGAGCGACTCAAGCTTGTCGATGTCCTGCTCAATGGCCTGATCGGAATCCGCCACAGGCGTTGGTGTTCGTTGCGACCGCACTGCAGACTCAACTGCCGCAACATCACGATGCGCTTCTGCGATTACCGCACGCGCCGAACCTTTTGCTACAGCCTCTGCTCCGTTCATTACTTCCGCTACTACTCCGTCGGCCATACTGTCGACCGCCTCATCGCGTAAAATTGTATCATTGGCCGCCTGCGTGTAAGCAGTCGTAGGACACGCGCCGCAAACACACACAAAAACGAAAGCTCGAACTATTTTCCACGCCATCTGCCGATCCGTTCGTAAAAACAATGCGTTTATCATCTACCTCACGAGGGGCGATACACGAGCGCTGCTCCTCCGCGCGAGAAGATTCTCGCAGCTCTTCTACTGCGCATCCTTACTATCAACCGATAAATACCAATCGATAGTTTGGCGTAATCCCTGCTCCAGATTCGTTGTGGCCTCAAAGCCCAGCAACTCGCGCGCTTTGGATGTATCAAGGCACCGACGCGGTTGCCCATCCGGCTTCGTGGTGTCATACACAACATCACCCGTAAAGTTCATAAGCCGCGTAATACACGAGACGAGCTCAGCTATCGTTATCTCTTTCCCGGTGCCGATATTTATCGGCTCAGGTGATATATCTTTCTGGATCGCTAAATGCACCGCTTCCGCCAAGTCGGGCGCATAAAGGAACTCTCGAGAAGCCTTGCCTGTACCCCAGATAGTGATCGATGACGCGTTACTCTGTATTGCCTGCCTTACTTTAAGGATAAGTGCGGGGATAACGTGGCTCGACGTTAAATTAAAGTGGTCGTATGGGCCGTACATATTGACCGGTATCAAATTGACCCCATTAAACCCGTACTGCTCTTTGTACGTTTCAACGAGCTTCATAAGCGCCTTCTTCGCGATTCCATACGGCGCATTAGTCTCCTCTGGATACCCATTCCACAGATCAGCCTCGGCGAATGGTACCGGCGTAAACTTCGGATACGCGCACACCGTTCCAAGCATCACAAACTTTGAAATGTTTTGAACCATACTCTCGTGGATGAGGTTGGTACCCATCACGAGATTTTCGTACATGAACTTACCTGGGTTCTCTTGGTTCGCACCAATTCCACCGACCGATCCCGCGACGTGCACCACAACATCGGGACGCACCGCTTGAAGCATCTCTTGGCATCTATCTTGCCTGCGCAGATCCCAATCTTTTGAGCCAACTCCAATTACAGAGTAGCTTCGCTCTAAAACACGAAGCATATTTCTGCCAACGAATCCCGTGGCTCCCGTCACCAACACTTTCTTCATTTTGTTTTTCTTTCTAGCAAACCGCGAAGCAACGTACTTGGACTGCTACCGAGTAAAGTATTCGCCATTACGTCCGCCACATCATACCGACTGAGGCTCGGGAGTAAAATCTCCCGTGGCGGCAGGCCGGTAGCTTAATTTCCCCTAGAGGGCCGTTAGACGAGCTAGATTCGTCAGCGGCATCTACGCAGACTCTAATATAGTCTGTGATATCAGCCAATTACAAAAACTAAGCGACGCGCCTCGGCAGAACTCAACCCTAAAGAAGTTAAGTGATTACGCCGATGTAAGACCCGTGGTGGTGTGCCGAAGTGGCACGTAGCCACACATGAGAGATGGAGAGAAACATCCCTGGCGCGTCTGCATTTGTCGCGCTGATAGAAACGCTCAAGCTTTGGATCACCGTATCTACAGGGCACAGAAGGAGTGTACTCACTCAACGACTTCTTACCCCTCTGCTCGTCGTCACTACATTGCTGTGCGCTACCTTGGCCGATGCTCAGGTAAGTGTCGTTGGCGCTTCAACATCAACGAGTTCTACGACCGCAGGCGCGCGAAAGACATTTTACGACTCAGGCTCAGGCAATCACTGGGTATTCTGGTACACAGGATCTCAGATCGATTACGCGTCATCATCAGATGCGACAACGTGGACAACGCGCGGAAACCTCTCGTACAACACCGCTAACTTCTCGGTAGCTTTTAAAGTTATCTCTGGAACCTCGTATGTGTTTCTTGTTACCGAGGCGAACACCTATGACGTTGTAATCCGCCGCGGAACGATCGCAGGTACGACGATAACGTTTGATAGTGAGGTCACCGTACTTGATGGGACCTCAGCTAGTGATAAGTAC
>OMII01000259.1 GCA_900299055.1 Pseudomonadota bacterium
AGAAAGTTCTCGTACTTCAGCCGCGACGCTTGGCAGCCAAGAGTATCGCGCTAAGGATGTCCGAACTCCTCGGTGAGGATGTCGGGGAACGCATCGGATACCAGATTCGACTTGAGCGGCGAACCTCAGCCAGGACCCAAGTCGAGATCCTAACAGAAGGCTTACTTACGAGGCGCATCCTATCGGAACCCGAACTTGCTGATGTAGGCCTTGTGATCTTCGACGAGTTTCATGAGCGGGGAATTCATGCCGACATTGGACTCGCTCTCATAACCGAAATATTAAATGTCCTGCGGCCCGACTTGCGTGTCCTGGTCATGTCAGCAACGCTTGGTGATCTTGCAGGCCACCAGTTTTTCGCCGACGTAGCGAGATATAATTTCTCCGCAAAACCGTTCCCTCTCACCGTAAAATATGTGCCACCCGAACCTCGCGTGCCCCTGTGGCAACAGGTTGCTAGCGCCATCAAAACCGCTCTTCACGAACATCCGGGGGATCTGCTCGCATTTTTGCCGGGTAGGTATGAGATTGAACGTTGCCTGGAGAGCCTAGCCAGCACCACCCACCTCACCGGTACTATTGGTCAGAACATATTCCCGTTGTACGGAGAGTTACCCTACGAGCAACAACGCCGAGCCATTTCTGCCACCCGGAGCGGCGAGCGAAAAGTGGTTCTCGCAACCACAATTGCCGAGACAAGCCTAACGATCGATGGGGTAGGAATCGTTGTAGACTCCGGCTATCACAAGGTATCGCGCTCTAACTCATGCGACGTCGCAAGCCTACGCAAAGAGAGAATATCTCGAGACTCTGCTGACCAAAGAGCAGGCCGGGCAGCTCGAACTGGGCCCGGCGTGTGCATTCGACTCTGGACTCAACAAGAACACTTCACACTTCCTGTATCCCGCGAACCAGAGATTATGCGCATCGACATCATGCAGACACTACTCGTGCTTGCGGCGTGGGGTGTTCGGGATTTTGGAGCGTTTCGGTGGTTGACCGCTCCGCCTGCTCGGGCAATCGACGAAGCGCTTCAGTCTCTATACCAGCTGGGAGCCCTTGCTTCCGATGGTACCCTCACTCACACAGGCAAGCTCCTCGTGGAACTGGGCGCACATCCCAGGCTGGGTCTCATATGCCTCATGGGCAGCAGGACGAAACTTGATCGTTGCGCCGCGTCTCTCGTAGCGCTCCTAGAGGGGCATGACGAATCTCGCACCCCCTTCCGCCACGCAGACCTCCGACCACGTTTTAACTCATTGCTTTCAAGTCGGACCACAGCCGACCGTCTGGGGGCGTTGAGAGATATGTGGCTCGATCGAATCTCACGAATCCCGCGTACCGATGTCATCGACTACGCCCTCAGTGACGACGATACTCTCGCTTTTTTCTTGGCTACCGCCTTTCCTACTCGGATCGGACGCCGCAGGGCTGAGGCGGATGGGCGCTATCTTCTTGCGAGTGGAGTTGGAGCTGTGCTCGCAGAGGGAGATCCCCTCCGAATGGCAGAGTTTATAGTCGTAGCGGAGCTGCAGGAGCGCTCCGATAGTGCTGTCATTCGTGCCGCGTGCCCCCTCAATCCGACTCTTCTCGACGGACCGCTCAAGTATCTGGTCGAAACAACGACCACGCAAACGTTCGATCCAGAACGCGGGACGCTTTCAGCAAGCAATTGTGATAGAGTCGGTGCTGTCGTCCTGCGGGAGCGCCCACAACAGACAATCTCAGCTGAGGCTCGACGTGACGCCCTTCTTCAATTCCTAGCGACCCGAGAAGGCTTCCAGAGATTGCAGTTCTCAAGCGGTTTCATCGCTCTCCAGCTTCGTTGTCAGTGGGCGCGCACCTTCGATGAAACCACACCAGACATCTCTCCAGGTCAGCTGCGCTCTACGTTAGGGACTTGGCTAGGACCCGTGTTGCCAGAGCGCTGCAGTCTGTCATCGATCACACCAAGTCTGCTCGACTCAGCGCTGAGCTCAATCCTCACATGGAATTTACTTCGAGCCCTCGACAAAGAGGCCCCTGCAACCTTCACTCTTCCAAGCGGCAAAACTCGAAGCCTTGAGTACGATCCGGCCGAGGGGCCAGCACTTGAAGCAACCATCCAGGAGCTATTTCACCTCGAGGATACGCCGCGTGTAGGCTCTCGCAAGCATCCTATTACGCTGCGCCTCCTCTCGCCTGCCCGTAGACCCGTGCAGGTAACAAAAGACCTTAAGAGTTTCTGGAAGAACGGCTATCCACTGGTACGGAAGGAGCTCCGCGGTCGATACCCCAAACACAAATGGCCAGAAGATCCGATCCGTGGGGTGTAGCCTAACCACACGGCGACGCGTCAGCTACTGTCCTACCGCCTCGTTACCACGGACTCGAGTCACCAAGACTTTATCAATTCGCTTGCCGTCCATATCTATCACCTCGAACCGGAAGCCATCCTGCTCGAAAAAATCGCCCTCTTTCGGCACGTGTCCAAGCGACGTCATGACAAATCCACCTACCGAGTGATACTGCCCTTCGAGACCATCTAAACGCTCCCTCAACTGAAGGAACTCAAAAAGATTCTCCACGTCAGAGGACGCATCGACAAGCAGTGAACCGTCTTCACGGCGTGCGATAAGCTTCTCGTCTTCGCCTGACTCCCCGACGTCACCCACAATCATACGTAGGACATCATCCAACGTCGCAATCCCAGCCACCCCGCCGTACTCATCACGAATAACCGCAAAATGAACGCTCTCTTCTCTGAACTTCTCAAGAAGATCAAGGGCCGTCATTGACTCGGGAACCTCCAGGGCCTTAACAAGAATCTCTCGTAACGACTCCTTGCCACCATCTGGCCTCCGCACCGCAGCTACTAAATCATGGATGGAAACAATCCCCAGGACTTCATCCTCACCTTCACCAAGAACCGGAAACCAGCTGAACCGAGACTCAAGCGCCACCTCGAGAGCTCGCTCAGGGGCACACGTTACCGGGAGGAACACAACATCACTACGAGACGTCATTAGTGAGGTAAGCGGCCGATCGCCGAGCTTAAACACACGGCTGATAATCTCCCTCTCCTCCTCCTCTATCACCCCAGCTTTTTCACCCTCCTCCACCAGAGTCCGAATATCCTCTTCGAGGGCCTCTTCGTGAGCTTCTGAAACGAGCTCCACTACAGGCACTACGCGAAGCGATGCCCTACGAATACCTCCTATCACTGGCCAGAGCCACCGCGTAAGCCTTTTACCCAGGGGAGACAGCACCTGGACGACCTGATTAGGGAATCGCTCACCGAGCCTGACTCCCACCGCAACCGCAAAACCAAGCAGAAATAGACAGAGAAAGACCGCGAGGATCCCGAGGCTGAGCTCAAATAAAGCCGTCTCCCCTCCCCAAACCTCTTGGGAGAGCACGAGCAGACCGGTCCAGACCCGCAAACAAGCTGCTGCCAGAACAACCGTCACGAGCGCTGAGAGCAGCTTGGCAGCAACACGGAAATCAGAGATTCGAACCTGCCCCCGGGACGGGATGGAATCCTCGCCCTCCAACCACCCTTCGAGTACGAGCGGCCGAGCAAGCGTCAAGGCAATTTGAAAAGCCTCTATCGCCCCAGCACAAAAAAGCGCGGCACTTATGAGCACAAGACCAGAGACCATGAACTACGAGCGATAGCTGAACATACCGAGCCGTACGATATCGGGTCGCAGCAATCCTGCAAAGAGCAAACTACAAATCACTACATCGCTGGATACTTGGGCACCTGTGGGCCAGGGCGCGGTTCGGGACTCTCTAGCCTTTCGAGCCGGCTCAAGATGGCATCCAAACCTTGCCCGAGCTGCGCAATGCCAGCCTGCCCCAATGAACCAAACTGCTTCTTATGGCACTCTTGGACCACGTCCTCTAGCTGAGAGAGTGTTGTCCGGCCGCTTTCTGTAATTGTGACCGTCACCATTCTCCTATCTACGCTACTCCTTGCGCGCGCCACGTAGCCTAATCGTTCCAAACGGTCTAGCAGTCTGGTCATATCAGGAACTTCGGCAATTAGTTCCTCACTAATATCGCCACACGAACGCCCCCCGACCCCAGCAGCAGCCAAAATGCGCAAAATGTTATAGGTCGCTCCAGTAAGGTGCATCGGGCGAAACAGTCTATTCAGCTCCGCTTCTAACCGGGTCGCCGCGCGAATGAGTTGCACATACAACGCCCGCTCCGTCGATTCCCCCTCTGTCTTGACTGACCGCCTCTCAGTGTCCTTTTTATCTGCTGCCATTCATGCTCCTTTATGGCTCCCGTTGTACCCTACTTAGCGCCGAGCTACGCATGACCCACCTCAGAGCTGTCCAGCGCTTGCCGAGCGCTCTCGAATAGGGCAGCCTCAAGCGGAGAAGAAACTGCTAGTCGCCCGCCGTATGCCCAATCGAAGAATCTTCATTACCGCTCTGTTTGTGAAAATGGCACTCTGTTTTCAGGGGTGCACTGCGCCGCAGTCGACAGCGAGCTCGCTCGTGATGCGCGCTCGTGAGAGCGACTCACTCTCCCCCCCCGCTAGCTCAAGTAATCTTGAGGAGCTTGAATCGCAGACTGCTCTACAAAATAACCTCCCTCAAGAAGCAAGAAACC
>OMII01000260.1 GCA_900299055.1 Pseudomonadota bacterium
ATATCCTGCGCCAGGCCGGGATTTCGCTGACAAGTGCATCGCTGCCTCTCAGAAAAAATATTGCACGCCAGTCTTTCATCCAGCCAAGTCACGCGCTGGATAAATCGAAGCCAATTACTCTATCGACCGAAAGGCTTCGCTCAAGAGGTCCGGAGTCTGCCAATCGACGTGAACAGCAGCCGAGTAACGAATCTCGAGGCCCAACTCCCACACTAGCTAGCTAGTTTTATCCTCCGAGCGGTAGCACACGGCCACGCAACCGTGCTCTACCGTGAGGGTAACAACTCCTCCCAGCGCTCGATTACTAAGTCCTCGACTACCGGGGCTCAGCACCTCTTTGGTGAGCGGCCATTGCACGTTATCCAGCGACACAACCGCTTTATCACCCCTCACGATGAGCGACACTAAAGCCTCTGGCACTAAATCGCAGCTATGTGTTCCTGCCCGAGACTCAGAAACTCCACACATCCTCACCTCCCAACCGTTGTGAAAGAGCGTGATGGGCATCGCGTCAGAGAACGCCTCCATAACTGATAAGGTAATCAGGGTCTGATCTATCCTGCCACCAAAAGAACAAAGCAGTTCAACCTCAGTCGCACCACGCTGTATCGCTATTCGGATCGCCTTCTCTAGGTCATTACTTTCTTGGCACGCTACATTCACCCACTCTGTATCGGGGAACCGATGGCCATGCACCTTAGGATCATGAGAGTCCATATCACCACACACGATATGCGGTGCTAGCTGGGCTGGGATTCGCTCTATAGCTCCATCGGTCACTATGACCAAAGCAGCTTCACGAGCTCGTGCGAGGACGCTCTGCTCTTCAAAGTCTGGGCTATTGGCGATAATACAGACCCGCATTTCCTGATGAACTCGTCCCACAATGCAACCAAGCCGAACTCTAGTCGGTCAGCTTAGTCGCCGCAAGCGTTAGCGAAGCTGGTCTAGTTCGGCCAATAGCGCCGCCGCCGCCTCGAAGAGCTCGACAGGAATCTCCTGATCGACTGAAACTTCAGCCAAACTTTTCGCTAGGGCTGGCCTTTCTACCACTGGCACGCCGAACTTGCGAGCGCAGGCGACGATGTGCTCAGCAAGCTCGTACTCTCCCCGGGCGCTCAACTTTGGGACACGATCCAGCCCCAAGGGAATATCAAGGGCAAATGCCTGAAAGATTCGTCTCGTCATGTTTTGAGTGAATTAGACAGCTTCTGCTGGAATAGAGCCTGACGAGGAAGTTTCAACCATACTGCCGCTTCCATCACTAGGGTCATGCGAATCACTCTGAAGTAACTTGTGAAGAGCCGCCTCGACGCTCCATACGCTAAGGGGCTTCTCGACGAACTGTACTCGAGGCACTCGCAGGCGATCCATCGAAGCACTACCTCGGCCCCCAAGGCTCGAACCAACACATACGATTCGTATATCGGAGAAATTCGATAAAAGTTGCGTGCAGACTCCAACTGCTTGGCTTCCGAGTCCGTCAGTATCAACCATAACGACTCCCCAGCGCTCACGCTCCTTCGATAGGGTATCCGTTACCTGTCGCAGGTCAAAGACGCCTCTTGAAGCGTACCCCAGAGACTCAAGCACCGAGCTTACAAACGGCTGGACTCCAGACTCCATCCCCAGCAGCAGCACGCCGCGTGCGTCCCTCTTCTGATTTCGCAGTGTGCTTCCAATGTCATCGCTATTACTCTGCTTATCGACCATGGGAAGGTACACACTGAATGTGGAGCCGAATCCTGGTGTGCTATGCACTGTGATAACTCCGTCATGCTGACGAATTATAGAATAGGCCGCAGACAATCCTAAGCCTGAGCCAGACAATCCAACCCCGGTCCCCTGGTCGGCATTCTTGGTAGTAAAGAACGGCTCGAAACACCGCGCCTGCTGCTCCGCGGTCATTCCAACTCCGTTATCACTCACATCAATCCTCGTGTACGAACCCGGTGAAATGTCGGGATGCACCTCCCCCGCCCGTATCTTCACCCCGTGAACGGAGATGGAGACTCTTCCTTCAGCACTGCCCTCAACAGCCTCCTTGGCGTTCACAAGGATATTTGTGATGACTTGTTGTAGTTGTGGTGGATCGATGAGAACATCACCACTCCCCTCGTTTTCCACATCCACATTAAAACGAACACGTTTTCCTACCAGAGACTGATATAGCTCTCGCGATCCACTAACAAGGTCTGCCATTGATGATTGGACCTTTGATGAGGACCGGTTGGTCGCGACGTTAAGCAACTGACTGACAAGCGCAGCACCTCTCTTAGCCGCTTCCGTTATTGTTTGCGACGAGTCGAGAATAGGCGAGCCCTTTGGGGTCTGCATCTCAATCAGCGCCACTTGACCCAAAATCGCCTGAAGAAGGTTATTGAAATTATGTGCCACCCCAGAGGCTAGCAAGCCGGCCATCCGCATTCGGAGCGCTTCCGACATCTTGTTCTCAAATCGACCTGCAAGCATCGCTGTGGCCATCTCGTTAGCCATGCTTACGAGCAGCCGTATCC
>OMII01000261.1 GCA_900299055.1 Pseudomonadota bacterium
CTTACAGTCTGGATAAGTTCGGACAGCGGATGACCAACGAAGTCGACATTCGCAAATCCGTGTTGACGATAGAACTCCGGCTCGAACGGAAATATCGCCGCGATCCTATCCACACACGAGGCGATCGTCTTGACCCGCCCCCTGCGCCATGCCCATACCTTAGGCGGTATGAAGTAAAACACCTTGACCCCAAGACGCCTGGCTTTTTTCGCCAAGCGAAGATTGAAATCAGGATAATCGACGAGGAGCAAGACATCTGGTTGCCAAGACTTGAGAAGCCCAACCATCGTACGGAATGAGCGAATGATTGACGAGGCGGAACGGGCGACCTCAATAAACCCCATCGCCGCGCCGGCTCGATAGCAGTCTACGTCGAGGCTAACCCCTGCCGCCGCTGAATCGGCGCCCGCCATACCGCGCAGCTCGACATCCGGACGAGCGTGCCTCAACGCCCGAACTACTCTGGCCAGGTGCTGGTCACCCGAAACCTCTCCAGCGCTGACTAGTACTCGTAAGGACATATAAGAAGGTTGTACCCCGTATCCGTCATGGGGTAAACAAGCCGCCCTAACACCGCGAAGCCTGGCTTGAGGCCCGACCTGGTAAAATGGAACGATTCAAATAACGCCCTATCGCTCCCTGCAGCGACAATTACCTGTAGGTGTCTCGAATCACTTTCGCAAGAGATCGCGGATCTCCGTCAATAACACCTGGTCCGTGGTAAGCGCAGGGGCAGCCGCCGCCTCTTCAGCTTTCTTTGATTTCATTATAAGACCAAGAAACTTAACTATGAAAACAAACATCGCAGCTGCAACGATTAGAAAGTTAACAACCTCGCCAATAAACAGACCGTACGGAATATCTTTTCCGTTAACAACGAACTTCCAGCCAAGATAGCCTTGATCACCAGGGAGCAGACTCCCAACGAGCGGCATAATCACATTTTTGACAAGCGAGTCGACGATCTTGCCGAATGCTCCTCCAATGATTACTCCGACGGCGAGGTCTACAACATTCCCCTTGAAAGCGAACGACTTAAACTCCTCAACGAGTGAGAGTGCTTTTTTTGAGACTACCATGCTTGTTCTCCCAGAAAGTATTTATAAATTAACCTTCAACCCCGTTAGGGTGTACACATCGTTAGGCCTTCGATCCTGTGCTGGCTGATTGATGTAGTAATCACGCACGGCGAGCACGAGATTGATCTTCGACGTCAAAGCTGCCTCAAGGCCAACCTCGCCGTTAAAAATATAATTTCCCGAATCCTCAAAGCTCACTAGATATTCGGCAGACTGGTACACGCTTGCTGTCTCACTAAACTTCCATGTCCATCGGTCAGCAATACGAGCTGCCGCGAAGTTATCCTGCTCGCCCCCAAGATCCTCGAATACATATGATGGACCAGCTTCAAGACTAAGCTTCTGCACATCTTCCTTAATTAGGTACGCACCTAGAGCAGGCGACAGAATGACTCGGTAATTCAAATCAGCAATTTCGTCATAGGCAAAAGACGTATTTCCGCCAGCAAACCAGACAGAATCAATCGTGTGCTTATAATCGCCGTTCGCACGGAAGTTATTCTTGGTAACCTCACGCTGCGAGTTGGTATCGGCCGCGGCATTGCCGTAGTTGTAATCCGCCTCGAATCGCCACGCTTCACCCAGATAATCTCGCATAACCTTACCGTTGAGGTTTAACGACGAGGTCTTACTGTTTCCTTCCGTGTAGTTAAATCCAGCTGTCACACTCTTGTCCCAGATCGCTGGATCTTTAGGGGGCGCGGCACACGACGGAGCCGCAACTGGAGCACCCTCAAGCCCTTTCGACAGCTGCTTGTGAGAGTCAGAAGCATTTTTACCCTGCTTCGACTGCGCGGATGCGTCTGACATCCACGTCATGAACATCAGGCCGGCTACTACAATCACCTTCAATATTTTCACACTGCACCTCTTATGATAGCTCGGTCACCACTACCGAGCTCTTCCGTGGCCCCTTCGATACCACGGGTCCGCAGTGAATGGAATAATATTCTAGTATGCATGGACTGCACCGCGCTCTTTGACTCCTTCAAGCCTCGAACCACGTTTCAGAAGACGGCTCTCCGCCAAGCCCATCCCTGCAGAGCAATACCCGATGCTCGGATCCTGAAAAGAGCACGAAACCATCCTCTCTAACCACCCACTCTACTAGCGGGAGCGGATACGTTCTTACACTGTGAAGGACCTACTAGCCGAAAGGGTTTTGCACTCACGCTTACGACGAATCTACAATTGACCACTATCGGTGGATGCCGGTCGATCGGGCAACTGCCAACCTCCTCCGAGTGCTCGATAAAGCTGCACTAATGAAGATTGGTAACGCTGTAGCGTATTGGACCGAGCTAAATCAGCCTGAAAAAGCGAGGTCTCTGTATTCAGGACCTCTAGATACGAGGTAACTCCATCATCGTAGCGTCTACGGGAAAGCATATTAGCGCTTTGCGCAGCTTGCACTTGGACCTTACGAATTTCGTGCTCTTGTGCAAAGGTCTTTACCGCCACCATCGCATCTTCAACCTCGCGTACAGCCTGCAGTACAACCGATTCATAGGATTTCAGAGCCTGGCGCGCTTGGGCCTCAGCCGCATCCGTTCTCGACCAACTCTTGCCGAGATCGATCACTGGACCGAGCAGATTACCTCCAACACTCCACGTTCTACCATCTGACGTAAAAAGCTCAGTGCTCTCACGCGAGTTCAGCCCAAGAACACCGAAAAGACTAATAGAGGGGAACTGCGTCGACCGAGCGACACCTACTCGCATGACCGCTGCGCGCGCTGTTTGTTCAGCAGCCTTTACGTCTGGTCGCCGATCAAGCAGCATCGCGGGCACACCTTCTGGTATGGACGAAGGTGAAATAGGATTCGTCAACGCCGCGGAGCGTACAATGGCGTGTGGAGTATGCCCGAGTAGCACACTAAGAGCATTCTCAGTTTGACGGCGAAGTCTTTGAATCGCGACGAGCGCTGCTGCGGCATCCTGCTCCTGAATCTGCGCCTGATTTAGATCTATTTTCGCAGTATATCCACCCTTGAATCGCTCCTGGATTAAGACTGTGTTCTTGTCACGATTCTTGAGCGTTCTCTCTGAAATCGCAATCTGCCGGTCAAAGTCGAGGAGCTGCAGATATGCGGTAGCTACCTGCGCTACTAGACTCAGCGTAACAGCTTTGTAAGACTCCTCTGACGCTAGTAGCTCTGCTCGGGCTGCCTCTGTCGCGCTCGCGTACCTCCCCCACAGATCGACCTCATATCCCAATCGACCGAGCAGACTAAAATCGTTATAAGGGCCGACGGTTCTCAGTGTTGCATCACTCGGATCGCTACGAACTGCACCTCCCGACCCGTCAAGACGCGGAAACTGATCGGGGCGCGTTACCCCCAAAATAGCCCGCGCCTCATCTATTCGCGCCATGGCTACTGCGAGGTCCCGGTTTTCCTCAAGCGCCGCTTTTATTAGGGTAATAAGATTCGGATCGTTAAACAGCTTCCACCACGGCATATCAGCACTCGTCAACACATCCGTCGCTCCATCTCGAAACGTCGGAACGGTAAGCACTTCCGGACGCTCAAAGTCAGGTTTCAATAAACAACCTGCCAACTGCAGGAATGCCACTGACAACCCTACTAGCCGTGCGATAAAGACTCTAGCCATGTGCTACCTCACGCGTTACCTCTTGTGCAGGCCTAGGTTGCCCCTTGCGCGTCAGCTTCTCAACCAGAACAAAAAGCGTAGGAACAAGACACACGCCAGCAAGCGTCGCAAAGAGCATACCGCTGAACACTGAGAGCCCCATTACCTTTCTACCCTCCGCCCCCGCGCCCTTCGCTATCACTAGCGGAACTACCCCAAGAATAAATGCAAAGGCTGTCATCAAGATCGGCCTAAAACGCAGCCGCGCC
>OMII01000262.1 GCA_900299055.1 Pseudomonadota bacterium
CTTCTCGATGATTGATGCGAGTGTGAGCACGTCGTGTTTCGACATCTCTAAGATCTGTACGCGCTGAGTCCACTCTGGCTGCCACTGTTTATCGAGTTGAGCATGCATAGCTCGAACAATCTGCTCTGCCGGAGTTCCACGCGGAAACTCATAGGTTTCTGGGAAAAGGTATCCCTCAAATGAGCGAATAGTTAGTCCCTCAGATTGGAGGAGATCGGTGTTGGTGAGTGCTTGCTCGAAAGCGAGCTTAGAGGTGATGCCGCTTTTATCTATCGCTTCAGAGATCTCGGCAAGGTTCATACCTTCTCTAATAGTCACCCGGCGATGAAACATATCGCCGCGTACGAGTTTATCGAGAACCTCTCGTGGCGTCATCGAAGGAGAGAGTTCGTATTCTCCCGCTTTTATCTGGGTGTCCTTGCCTTGGAGGCGCGCGCGAATGCGGAGGGCGAGACCACTTCGGACTATTCCTGCAGTTTGTAGTTCGGATGCGATGTCTCGGAACGACTTTGTTTGAGCAGCGTCAAAGAGTACCGGAGTTGTAGTAGCCGGATTCGCCGGTAAGAGAAAGAGACTACTCATGACGGAGTATGCGCTCGCGATAACCACTATAGGAATCAGGATATACAAAATGGTGAGAAGAATATTGCGTGGCACCGTTACCTCATCAAACTTTTACCTGTCCGTACTATCGCTTCACCTCGATGCGAAGTTCCCTCGATGCGAAGTTCATAGCGTGGCGCGCTCGAAGTATCGCTCAAGAATGAGGCAAGCAGCGTGCGCGTCAATCGCCTTGGGTGGGGCGGATGTGACCGAGAGTCGCCGCGAAGCTTCGTCAGACGAGAACGCTTCATCAACGTATACAATAGTAATAGATGTTCTTTTCGCAAGACGCTTCACGAACGCCTCAATCGTCTCGCAGGTTGTTGTGCGCTCGCCGTTCGGCCCCAGGGGAAGTCCCACTACAAGCAGCTCTGCTTTTCTGTCGGAGATGAGTGCAAGAATCTCCTTCTCGGCGCGGTTTTGGGCTCGCTCCCAGACGGCGACTGGGAACGGGATAGCCGCAGCACTATCCGCGACAGCACAACCGACCCGTACCGTTCCGACATCTATTCCGACAATGACCACAAATCTCCACCACCCGTAACGACCCCGTCAGGTACGAAAGCCTACCCGACAGTATGACAGACCGGGGGTGCTACGGGCAGGGATGAGTTCGTGGATCCGGGCGTATCGACCCCCTATAATAAGGTGCAGGGCAGGCACAGGTCGTCCGCGGAGCCAGTAATTGCCAAAAAAAGCAAGAATAACAAGTTGTTAGGCGCAGTTTTCTACAGGCGCTTGTTCAATCGTATATATCCGTCATAGAGTCGGCTCACCATGAGTTCGTATTCCCTCGTCGCACGGGGCTCTATCATAGCCCTCGTGGGGCTTTTTATCGTTCAAGGCACACCAGTCGGGCAGCGGCTTACGCGAGACTGGTCGGCGGGTCGCTCGTCGGACGATATTCTCTACGGTGAAACTAGCCCGTTCCAATCCGCTTCCTTTAAAGATGTCGATAGCTTGCTGCAATCGAGCGGCAACATGACGCAGGTCTCAGTGGCCGAGACCTTTGAGCACAAGGTTAAAAAGGGAACAACGTTAGCTTCTCTCTGGCGCGATATTAAGGGAGCGCCGCGAGCGGTATCATCATTCGTGTCCGCCTTTTCACACAAACACCCGAAGTTAAAAGCAGGCGAAGTTGTCTCGGTAACTCGCAAGGGCGATGAGGTAGTTGAGTTGCGTCGAGAGCTGGGGCAGGGGGCTACCCTTATTATCTCAGGCGCGTCGGATGCCGGGTATGTACCACGCATAGAGCAGGCATCTATCTCTACGCGTCACCGCCAGGTGACAGGGACGATTTCGTCTTCGCTTGTGAGTGCAGCAAATGGGCTCGATGTTCCCTACTCTGTTATCGATGATTTTGTCGACCTTTTTAGTGCGCGCGTAGAGTTTCAAAAAGATCTGCAGCCCGGTGACACGTTTACAGTTACGTATGATGAGCGTGTACTTGAGAGTGGTAAGGTTCTTGAAACAGGGTCCATTACCTCCGCGTCTTTATTCCTCAGTGGAGAGATGTTTGCGGTAGTGCGCGACGTTGCTCCAGATGGCACCGTGCGATACTTCGACGAAAAAGGCGAAATGCCCACCAAGGCCTTCCTTCGATATCCAGTTCAGTTTACCCGTATCGGGTCAGTTTTTTCGCACGCACGATTCCATCCGATCCTGAAAGTATCAAGACCTCATAACGGAGTGGATTTTTCTGCTCCTATCGGAACTCCGGTGCGAACAGTGGGCGATGGAGTTGTTGTCTACTCAGGATATAGCGCTTCAACAGGCTATATGGTTCGTATTGCACACAGCTCGCAGTACACAACGGAGTATATGCACCTATCAAAGATAGCCCCAGCAGCCAAAAAAGGCGCCCGCGTCAATCGTGGTAGCGTCATTGGGGCCTTGGGTAATACAGGCCTCTCGACAGGACCTCACCTTCATTTTGGGCTTTTTGACCGGGGAAAATACGTTGATCCGATGAAGGCCAAGATAATTCAGACAGCTCCAGAAATGAAGGCGCCAAAGGCAGTGCTGGCGGCTATCGCTGAGATGAAGAAGACACACAAAGAGCTTGCGCTCACAACGGGGAACGGCGTAAAGAAACGCGCATGAGTTTCTCAGTTTCTATTCTTGCGACCGGTTCGGAGCTTCTCGACGGTCGCGTGGTCGACACGAATTCCAACTATGTAGCGCAGGCACTTTCTGAGCTTGGCTTAAAACTAAAGCGAGTGCTTGTCGTTGATGACGACGAGCCAGAGTTGCTAATCGGACTACGGCAGCTTACGGAGGTGAGTGATGTTGTGATCACCTCCGGCGGGCTAGGGCCAACAACAGACGACTTGACGCGTGACATCGTTTCAAGGTTTTTCGGCGTTCAACTGTACGAAGAACCTGCGGGACGAAAACACCTCTGTCTC
>OMII01000263.1 GCA_900299055.1 Pseudomonadota bacterium
GGCTCGGAGATGTGTATAAGAGACAGGTACCTACGAACCACCCGATTTTCAGGGAGGAGATCTTCGGACCTGTTGTGGCAGCTACCCAAGCGAAGTCGTTTGAGGACGCCATCGCGATCGCAAACGATTGCGAATATGCTCTTACAGGCGGTGTTTTCTCGCGAAACCCGAATCATCTTGCGCTTGCTAGGAGCGACTTTCAGGTTGGCAACTTGTACATTAATCGCGGTATCACAGGCGCGCTGGTATGCCGTCAGCCCTTTGGAGGGTTTAAGTTCTCTGGCGTCGGTTCAAAGGCTGGCGGACGAGACTATCTCATTCAATTCATGGAGCCGCGCACTCTTACAGAAAACACGATGAGACGGGGATTTACTCCGGATCTGAATTCTTAACGAAAGACGTGGCATGATCGTCGCCTTGCCCTCTCTACGTTCCAAACAGTTGGTGATGCTGGCTGCCATCTCACTGGTTGGATGCTCTTCATTACTCGACTATCCTCGACACCCCCAGGCGAGTGCTGCAGTCTCAAGGCTTGTGAGCGACGATCCGTTGTTGGTAAAGGAGGCCCGTGTAGAGCTAAGCTCTCTCGGATCGGGGGCTATGCCAGCACTGAGAGACGCGCTTGCTGCAAGCCCTCCCGAAAAACAGGTGATTATTCTTGACCTCGCCCTAGCCATTGCTACGCCTCAAGAAGTCCTCGAGGAGATAGTAGCAAAAATCGCTACATGTCCCGTCCCTGCTATTCGGGAGATGGTCCCGACCAGAGTATCTGTGATAGCAAACAAGCCGCCCTCATTAGCTGCACAGATCGGGGGATTTACAATACCAGATACCCTAGTCGCACTCCTGGCGGATGACTCCTCGGCCGCTCGATTGGGCGCTCTGCGTGCACTATCTAAGCTCGATCGAAGCGAGCTCCTCCCCGAGGAGTCCTTGACCCCCTTGTTTCACGATCCAGAACAGCTTGTCCGAGTTACTGCGTTATTGGTCGGTGCAGAGCGTGGACTTCGCTTCGACAAACCTGGTGAAGAGGATGCTCAAGCATTACTTACCTCTTCGCTCCAAGACCAACGGCCGATCGTCCGTGCCACTGCAGCCAAAGCACTCGGAACACTCGAGGGGCAGAGTGTTAACGCCGTACCTAGTCTCATTCAACTGCTGCAGGTTGAAAAACACGAGGTCGTCCGGCTGCAGGTAGCCATTGCCCTGTCTCGCATTGCTACACCACCGGCCCTGGAGGCGACCATTCCCGTGCTGAGAGATCTCAGTCAAAACCGAGATGCGCCGGTACGAGTAGCGGCCACTGCTGCTTTGGCACGCGCTGAGGCAAAGAGTCATGGGACGGTGTACGCACCGCCCCACCCGCATTCACCTCTTCCCCAGTAGGTATGAGCTTTTGCCCTAGCCACTGCAAAGAGGTATAGTCCACGAATGGTCGATCTGATTCTTAGCTCGCATGGCCTTGCGGCGTATTTGGTTGTTTTCGGTGTGCTCGTAGCTAGCTCGATGGGTTTGCCAGTACCCGAGGACTTAACCCTTATTGTGGCCGGCATAATCTCCAATCTGGACCAGGTAAACGTCTGGCTTATGGCTGTCATCTGCTATCTAGGAATACTAGCAGGTGATCTCTTGATCTATCGAGTAGGTTGGTTGGCGGGCCCAGCGCTGTTTCGCAAGAAGTGGTTCCGTAGGCACCTCACTACCCGTCGCCTGCACCTGATTCGCGAGAACCTGCACAAACGAACGGTACTCACGATCCTCGTAGCCCGCCACCTGTTCTATATCCGAACAGCGACCTTTTTGATGTGCGGTGCAGTGCGCCTTCCATTCGCTCGGTTCTTCCTTATTGATGCCTGCGCCGCTCTTATCACGGTTCCTATGATGATGGGGCTCGGATTTCTCTTTGCGAACAACTATCAGCTCATTACGACGTATCTGCGGCAAATAAAGATTGTTCTTGCAGTCGTTGGACTACTCGTAGCGACCTTCCTCGTTATACGATATCGCAGACGAGCCTCAGACCCAGCTGAGGATGATGCGGAGTACGACGATCTAGCGTCTTCGAGCGGTGACGCACCAAACTAAGGCATTCCATATTCGCATCCCAATTTTTCGGGCAATGCCTACGCTCCTAGGATATGGCGAATAAGCCATAGAAATACTGAAGAAAGGATACTCCGGCTAGTAATGCCATAACCTGAACGGGGATCGACCGCAGTCCCATAGCAACCAAAAGCAAAAAAAACGGGGCATAATCAAGCGTGTACCTAGGTCCTAGCTGGACTTCACCCGTACCACACACCAACAAGCTCGGAATCGCGAGCAATGCACACGTTGCCCACGTAAGCATTACCAACAAACGGTTCCGTGGAGACCAGATAGAGTTAAACGCCGCAAAATATAGGGGTGTGAGAAGAAACAGAGAGCCTCCCACTAACGTCTCTTGAGAGATTGGATACGGGTAAGCCACATAATGGTAGTAAAAATTCCTTTCTAAGTAATGAAGGCTAAAAACTCCAAACCGCTTAATATTCTCGGCAAAGATAGGGTCAGCTTGATGATACGAAACTCCGGTCTCAAGAAATGAGCCAAAACGAGCATAGTTGTACCAGGCAATACCACCTGCAAGAAGCGTCAGTGGTGCGAGCGCACAACATACTCGAGAGATTGTGGTTGAAATACTCCATGTAAGACGCCATGAGAGGAGGATGATGTATAGGAAAAGCCACACCACTGCCCCGAGAACCGACGCTCGGGTCAGACACGCCATTCCCATAAAAAGCCCGCCGAGAGCAATGTGTTTCGGTGACACATCCTCTCGTAATACGCAGATCAATGCACTCGTGAGAAACACGGACGTGAAAAGTTGGCTCACGAACCAAACTGTTCCATCCACAGCCAAAGGATACTGCGGAGAGCCAAAGCCATATGTAAATGTGAGGAGCACTATCGCTCCCTGAGACAACCCGTGCAGACTCCGTGTACGCTGTAGCAAAACAAACATCAAGGTAGTGCTGATAGTCGCAAGCGCCAAGGTCAACCAAGCATCCGACCAGTTAACTCCGAATATCATTACCAACGGCATGAGAACTATGGCGGGCATGGGGCCCCAGTACAGGTATAATTTCCCCTGATACTGACTGAGATCGAGGAGCGTCGGAGGCTGGCTAATGAGTGAGAGACTCCCCCCCAAGAACGCCTCGGCGAGAAATGCGTGATAATTAAAAACCTCTGCTCGCGATGATGCTCTAAACATCACAAAGGTTGCGCCGTACAGACAGAACGCGAATGCTGCTACGAGCAACACGGACCAGACACTCACGCTTTCGGGCTGAGCTTGACCAGGAGACTCTCGCTCGAATACAGCGGGAACGGACATACGATTATCCTCCTAACGAAATTGCGCCATAATCCAGTTGGCGTGGTCTCAGTCAATTCCGTCCTCGAGCGGATCGACTTCGAGCGTGACGACGGTCGAACCCAGAAGATCTATCTCGATTGGGACGGGCTGTGAGCGGTTTTCAAATCGTGCGCTCTCGAATAAGACTCTTCCATTAGAGTCCGATAGTCTCATGCGATACGACATCTTTTCACAACTTCTCTCAGACTGAGATGGAGCGAGAATCGCTACAAATCTCGACTGTCCAGGTGGCACAGCATAGGAGACCTTTGTATACGCGTGCATTCCCAAACCCTTCGGATAGCGCTCCCCGCCCGCTTCAAGCACCTCTCCTTTCGCATTCTTATCTTTAACCATGCGCGCAAAAGACGTCGTTTCCTGAAGAGGGGTGAGATCACTAAGATAGATTCGTGGCCCCTCATAACTTGGAAGTCGTGCTCCTGAAGAGAACAACGCTGCGAGTTGGCGCTTGTACGTACCATCTGTATCGCCATTATGAATCAGATTCCAGTCTAACGTGGAGGCGATAGTCGCGTACGACGACCACACAACGAGAGTGGCTAGAGTCAAAATACTCTTCCTACTACCCTTGGTGTGGAACAACCACGGCACTGAGAGAAGAGTAAGGAACGGAAGGAGCTCTGCTGCGTAACGCTCTGTGACGAAATAAAACGAAAAAATGAGTATCACTTGAACAAAAAAGCAGGTCATGGCGACAATAAACAGGCTCTTTCGGGCGAGCCTCACTAGAAATACAGGTCCGAGAAGAGCCAGAACGAGCAGCCAGGGTGACGCAACTACATAGGATATCGTCTGCTCTCGCCAGCCTGGTTGAAACAACTCCGGCCGGACATAGTTCGAAGTTATGGTGCGAATGAATGGCAGACTTCCGATGAAATACTTCGAACTTACCCCGAGATAATGCCTCAACGCATCCGGTATCCGCGCAACGTTAAAGTCGCCGCCCATCGCATCTGCTTTCAAGTAAAATCCTCGATAATCAAAGAAGGTAAATGGCGAGCCAAAGCGAGCATAGTTATACCAGCCGCAAATCGCCAGGCTAAGCACTATGGGAGTAAAAACGAGAAGCCGCAGAACGCTCCTCCGCCTGTCAATCCACCAATGATTTTCAGCGCTACACATAAAAACTGCTGGCGACACCAGCACCACCGCCACGCCGAAGGTTATTCGTGAGAGTAGCGTTACGAACACAGAAACAGAGAACAGCAACAGCACAGGAATTACGCGCTGAGGAGAGAAAAGCAAGAGACTGATTGAGTAGACACACCACGTGGCGCCGCATAGTCCCCAAAGAATCGCTTCGTGGTACAAGCGTGCACATGATATCAAGTAGAGTATGGGGGTTCCTAAGGCGAAACCAAGTAGCAGCAATGCGCAAAGCATCTCACGCTGCCGGCTGGTTAGGTTACTATTTGCTGCGAGGACCCTCCACGTCATCAGACCATATGCAGCCACGCTTAAGAGTGCAGCCAGAAGGCATGAGACTCGAGACCACTGACCTCGAAACTGCGGGGAGATGCCATTCAGAATAATTCTCAAAAACGCAGGGAACGGCCCAAAGTAGGCGTATATTTTGCCACCCACCTTAATACCTTCCCACCGTATTGCACTCTCGTCTACTTCAGGACTCAGATGAAGCAGGTGACTACCAAGGGAATCGTACACCGCACTCAACCACTCAGGCGCTATCAAAACACCAGTAAAACGCGTGACTAGCATCCAATACGCAGCGGCTATAAAAAGACACACAGGAACTACACGCCGACGCATTGTTTACGAAGCTCCTTATCGTGTCAGTTAGTCATTCGTGTATCGTGAGGCATAGGATACAACAGCGGCTTCCATATCCTTCTCAAGACTCTCCATCAACCGCACTACCTGAAACTGAGTCCTGGCACGCTCTAGATTGTGTAAAGGCCGATGTATTCGGAAATATGTATCGCCGCAAAGATAATCGGTAAGAAATCTGACTCCCAGGGTCAAGGCAAGAACTCTTGGTGCGACCGATAAGAGCTTCAGCTCCTGCGCCGTGAGGTGCTTACCCATTTCTCTCAAATACCCCGCGCAAATCGACCGATACAACTCCATATCAATCATCACTTTCGACAGATCTGGCTCATCTTCAGCGCTAGGGACAGCCGTATTTCTCGCTAAGTCTCCAAAATCGAATAAAAGACTCCCCGACATACACGTATCGAGATCGAGAAGACACACTGCACGAGCTCCTGTAGAATCAAACAAGACATTGTTTAGCTTCATGTCGTTGTGACACACGCGACGAGATATCGCTCCTGTCATCAAGTTGTCGATGAGCGTCCTAGCAAACGATCGTCTTTCCAAAGCAAAGGA